>DATBWD010000122.1:0-2200 GCA_036515015.1 Tepidiformaceae bacterium | reverse complement strand
AGGCGGCGCGGGAAATGCGTGCACGTTCCGCCCATCTCCTAGGAGAGGACGCCGCGAGCCTCCATATGGGCACGTTCCATTCGATGTGCGCGCGGTGGCTGAGGATCGACGGGCGGGCCATCGGGATCAACCCCGACTTCGTCATCTACGACGACGGCGACCAGGTGGCCCTGATGAAGCGCATCCTGGAAGGGCTCTCGGTCGACCCTCGCCGGTTCAGCCCGCGTGCCGTGCTATCGGCCATCTCGAGCGCCAAGAGCGACATGATCGGGCCCGAAGAATACGCGCGGCGGGTCACCGACTACTTCGGCGAGGTCGTGGCCCGCGCCTACGCCCGCTACGACGAAGCGCTCAAGGCAGCCGCCGCGCTGGACTTCGACGACCTGCTCAACGAGGCGGTGCGGCTGTTCCGCGAGTCGCCCGAGACGCTCGACAAGTACGCGGGGCGCTACCTTCACGTGCTGGTCGACGAGTTCCAGGACACGAACCCGGCCCAATACGTCCTCGCCCGCCAACTGGCGTCGAAACACGGCAACATCTGCGTCGTTGGGGACCCCGACCAGAGCATCTACTCGTGGCGCTCGGCCGATATCCGGAACATCCTGAACTTCGAGCGGGACTTCCCGAACTGCACGACCTACCTGCTCGAGCAGAACTACCGCTCGACCCAGCCAATTCTCGATGCCGCCGATGCCGTCATCGCCCGAAACCGGGACAGGAAGCCTCGCAAGCTCTGGACTGAGCGCAGTGGCGGCGACCTGATCAGCCTCTACGACGCCTACAACGACGAAGAGGAAGGCGAGTACGTGGCGCGGGAGATCGAGCGCCTCGTTTCGGCGGGCAGGAGTTACGGCGATGTCGCCGTGATGTACCGGACGAATGCCCAGTCCCGGCCACTGGAAGAGGCGCTGGTGCGGCGCCGCATACCGTACCGCCTCATCGGGGGCGTGCGGTTCTACCAGAGGCGCGAGATTAAGGACCTCATCGCCTACTTTCGGCTCATCCACAACCGCCTCGATGAGGCAAGCCTGCTCCGCGTCATCAATGTGCCGGCTCGTGGCATCGGGGACCGTAGCCTTCAGCGGCTGCGCCACCTGGCCGAAGAACACGGCTTCTCGCTCTGGGACGCCTGCGAAGCCGTGGCACGAGGAGACGGCGCCGGCGGGATAACCGGCCGCTCGGCGTCGGCCGTTCGCGACTTCGTCGTCATGCTTGAGTCTCTTCGCGAACTGAAGAACGGGTCGCTCCCCGTTCTCCTCGATGCGGTCCTTCGGGCGACGGGCTACATTGCCTACCTCGAAGACTCGGTTGGAGAGGCCGAGGAGCGTCTCGAGAACGTCATGCAACTGCGTTCGCTGATGAGCCAGTACGAGGAAGTCGGAGGCGAAAACAGCGACCTGGCGACGTTCCTCCAGGACGTCTCACTCGTGAGTGACGTGGATGAACTCGAAGGGACGGTTGATGCCGTAACGCTTATCACGCTTCATGCGGCGAAGGGCCTGGAGTTTCCCGTGGTGTTCATGGTTGGGATGGAAGAGGGTGTCCTTCCCCACATCCGCTCTTTCGATGACCCGCGACAGATGGAGGAAGAGCGCCGGTTGGCCTACGTCGGCATAACCCGGGCTCGGGACCAGTTGCTCTTGACGCGCTCCTACCGGCGTTTCCTGATGGGCGGCCAGTCCGCGAATCCCCCGTCGCGCTTCCTGGCTGATATCCCCGGCCATCTGATCCGGGGATCCGGGACCCGCGGGCGTTCCTATGTCGAGGCTGCCTCGGCGCCGCCGAGGGAGGAGTTCCGCCCCGCCGCCGCGGCCTGGAAGGCCGGCGACCGGGTAGGCCATCCGAAGTTCGGCACCGGTATGGTTGTCAGTACACTCCCCAAAGGAGGCGACGTCGAAATAGTGGTTGCATTCGAAGGCGCCGGCGTCAAACGGCTTTTGCAGAGTTTCGCTCCCCTCAGCCCGGCATGACTGGCGAACACATCTTTCTGATCCCCGAGACCTGGGGCGAATGGCGGAACTGGCTGGTCGACCACGGGGTGGCAATCCTCGTGATCATTGCGTCGCTGCTGCTCGTCCGTTACCTGTTCCACCGGGTCTTCGCGACGTTGCTCCACCGCGCCGCCTCCACCGCTGCGCGCAGCCGGGCGGAGGATCCAGAGGTCGTCAAACGGCGTGCCGACACGCTCGTTTCGACGCTC
>DATBWD010000121.1:0-19981 GCA_036515015.1 Tepidiformaceae bacterium | reverse complement strand
CTCACCTCGTTCACCAGGGGTTCGCCGCGACCCCAGCGGGAGAGGTTTTCGAAGAAGTATTCGAGGACGCGGGCATCGTTGCCGGTGGAGGCGGCGGAGTTGTGGGGTGTGATGATGACGTTCGGCAGGTCCCAGAGCGGCGAATCGGACGGGAGTGGCTCCTGTTCGACCACGTCGAGGTAGGCGCCGCCAAGGTGGCCCGAACGGAGGGCCTCGATCATCGCTGGCTCATCGACGACCTCGCCGCGGGCGATGTTGAGGATGCGGGCGCCGCGGGGCAGCAGGGAGATGGCCTGCGCGTCGACCAGGCGGCGGGTCTCGTCGGTCAGCGGGCAGGCGAGGGCGAGCCAGTCGCAGCCAGGGAGCAGCGAGGGTAGTTCGGACGGTGGGCGAACGTCGTCGACGGGGTCGCCTTCGCGGAGAGGGCTTCGGCGGACACCGATGACGTTGAGCCCGAATGCGCGCGCGAGGCGGGCAATCTCGCAGCCAATGGCGCCGAGGCCGACGACAACCATTGTCTGACCGCGAAGGTCACTAGGCGTGCGCTCGCGAGGGAGGGGCTCCCAGGCGTGGCGTCGCTGGGCGTCGAGCCAGGCGGGGAATTCACGGGCGAGCATGAGCATCCCGGCGATTAGGGTCTGGGCGATAGGCTCGGCGGTGGAGCCGGAGGACGTCGAGATGCGGGTCCCTTTTTCGAGGATGCGGGTGAAGACCGGGTTGTCGACGCCGGCGTTGAAGACGTGGAGCCACTTGAGGTTTGGCGCGCCCTGGGCGGCGGCGAAGAACGCTCGCCCGATCCCGTCGGCGAAGACATCGCCGGAGAAGAACGCGATCTGGATGCGGTCTACATCCTCGGGTGAAAGGCGAGCCTCGGAGTCTCGCGGGAGCACGATGGGGTCCAGTTCGAGACCCGCGCCGCGAGCGACCGCGGCGAGGCGGTCGGCGTTAGCTTCGAGGAATCTCGAGGAGACGAGCAATCCAGTCATGTGGCCCTCCGGAGTGAGTCGGATAAGGATAGCTGCCGGCCGGCGGCGAGTCAGCGTCACGCCTGCTAGCCGAGTTCGCCGAACCTCCAGCGGTTCCAGAGGGTGCGAGCAGTCCGGTCGTCGTCGAAGGGCGCGCCCTGGCGGGAGAAGTAGCGGCTGACGTTGCGCAGATCCCGTTCGAGGAGCGTCCTCGCCGAAGGGGAGAAGCGAGGGTCGACAGCCTGGGGCAGGTCGATGATCCAGGGCCGGCCGGCATCGTAGAGGATGTTGAAGGGCGAGAGGTCGGCGTGGACGACGTTCTGGCTCAACAGGAGTTCGATGTTCCAGAGCACGCGATCGCGGAGGCGCCCGGCTTCGTCGTGGTGGAGGGAGACGTGCTGAAGCTGAGGTGCGGCGCCAGATTCGTCGCCGATGTACTGCATGAGGATTGCCGACTCGGCGCAGACGTAGGGTTCGGGGACGTCGGCGCCGGCATACTGGAGGTTGCTGAGGACTTCGAACTCGTGGTCGACCCAGAGGGCTCCCTGGGCGGCGCGGCCGAATTCGGACTTACCCTGGACTGCTCGGCGGACCTGGCCGTTGAGGATGACGCGTCCTTCCTGGTAGAGGGAGTCGTTGGCGAAGTTGCGGCGAGCGCGTTCGTGGTAGACCTTCGCCACTGCGAGGGGCACGTGGAGGTTCGGCCCTCCGCTACAGAGGTAGGCGGTAGCTTCCTTGCCTGCCTTGAGGATGGTGATGACATCGCCGATGAGACCTTCGCTGCGAAACTCATCGACTTCGGGGAGGTCCCCAACAAGCTGAGACAACGCTTTTCTCCATGAACTACTTGCGGTCCGGGGGGACAGCGAAACGGCCGCCTCAAGAGGCGGCCGGCAGTCATGGAGCGATTGGGCGGATGGCTAGCGGGCGTGCTCGAGGCGCGATGGTGCGGGGACTGCATTCACAACCTGGGCCATGGCGCGCCTCCTCTGGGAAGTGATCCCGTGGAATAGCGACAAGAGTGCCGCCCGAAGGCCGGGGTTGTCAACCGTACTTTTGGGGGGTGCGACGCGCTACGAAGGTACGACGAACCAGCGACAAGGCCGGTCTAAGCTCGCAGAAACGCCCGGACATGCCACAACGATCAGGGGCTGCGCTGCGCGAAGACCTGTTCCAGTTCGAACGGAACGGTCGTAACGAGTTGGTCGAAGGTGCACTCGCGGGGTGGTTTGTCGGGGCGCCAGCGCTGGAAGGTGGCCGCGTGGCGGAAGCGGTCGCCCTGGAGGTAGTCGAAGGTGAGTTCGCAGACGAGTTCGGGCCGGAGGCGGACCCAACTGGTGTCCTTGCCAGCGGTCCAGCGGCTGGGCGCCCCGGGCGTGCGGCCACGTCCGAACCCGAGGGACTCGTCTTCGGTCACGAGGGGGGCGAGTTTGTCGACGAGAGCGCGCTTTTCGACGGCCTTGAAGCTGGACGTGTGGCCGACGTGGTGGAGGACTCCGTGGTCATCGTAGAGGCCGAGGAGGAGCGAGCCGACGGACTTTCCGGTCTCGCCCTTGTTCCAGCGGAAGCCACCGACGACGCAGTCGACGGTGCGGAGGTGCTTGATCTTGGCCATCGCGCGCTGGCCGGGAAGGTAGGCGCCTTCGAGGCGCTTCGCGATGACCCCATCGAGGCCGGCGCCTTCGAACCGTTCGAACCAATCCTGAGCGACCGTCGTGTCGGTCGTGGCGGGGGTGAGGTAGAAGGGCGGAGGGAGGCCGGCGGCGACGGCTTCGAGGCGCCGCCTGCGCTCGGCGAAGGGCAGGTGGCGGAGGTCCTCCTCGCCGTCGGCGAGGAGATCGAAGGCGACGAAGGACGATGGCGTCTGCGCGGCCAGCATGCGCACGCGCGATTCGGCCGGGTGGATGCGAAGCTGGAGGGCATCGAAGTCGAGGCCGCGTTCTCCCATGATGACGACTTCGCCATCGACGACGAGCGGGTGGGGGAGGATCCTGGCGAGGGCGGCCTGGAGTTCGGGGAAATAGCGGCCCATGGGCTTGAGGTCGCGGCTCTGGAGGTAAGCCTCGGCGCCGTCGAAGAAGACGATCGTGCGAAAGCCGTCCCACTTCGGTTCGTAGAGCCAGCCTTCACCTTCGGGGATCTCGCCGGTCAGCCTGGCGAGCATCGGGGGGATGGGGGGCCGTACGGGCAAGCCAGGGTCCATGCGGGGCGTCCTCCAGACGTTGGACTGTTGAGGGTATCAGGAACGGCAGGGCGAAGCCCGAAGGAATCTCACGACCTCTCCGGAGCTTCGCGCGGAAGTAGAGTAGGATTGCTGCTCCGGGAAGCTTCAGCACTCGCTGTGAGGGGACTTTACCCGGCAGCCGGCACGAACAGAAAAGGTGAGCACCATGATCCGCATCCTTATCGCAGATGACCACAGCGTGGTCCGGCAGGGGCTTCGCATGTTCCTTTCACTGGACCCGGAACTCGATGTCGTCGGAGAGGCGGCGGACGGGGCGGAAGCGGTGAAGCTGGCGCGCGAACTTCAGCCGGACGTTGTCCTTATGGACATCCTGATGCCGGTGATGGACGGGATCCAGGCGACGGCGGCCATCCGCGGCGAGATGCCGGATACGGAGGTGCTGGCGCTGACGAGCGTGCTCGACGACGGGAGCGTCGTGGGGGCGATCCGGTCGGGCGCCATCGGGTATCTGCTGAAGGACACCAAGGCCGAGGACCTGTGCCGCATGATCAAGGCGGCTGCCGCGGGGCAGGTCCAACTGGCGCCGGAAGCAGCGGCGCGCCTGATGCGGGAAGTACGAGCGCCCGAGAGCCCGGAACCGCTGACGGAGCGCGAGACAGAGGTGCTCAGGCTGATGGCGATGGGCAAGGCGAACAAGGAGATCGCGCGGGCTCTCACGATTGGCGAGCAGACTGTGAAGACGCACGTGAGCAACATCCTGAGCAAACTGGGCGTCCAGAGCCGGACGCAGGCGGCGCTCCACGCCGCCCGGATCGGGCTCGTGCCAATCGATCGTGCCGGGACTCTGCAGTGAGCAGCCCCGAGCCGGCGGCGCCGCCTTCGGCGCTGGCGCAGTCCCTTGATTCGGAGGTCCTGTTCGAGCGGCTACCAGTTGGCGTCGCCGTGCTCGACCGCAACCTGAAGCTCATCAGGTGCAACCCGACGTGGCTGGAATTCGCCAGCAAGTACAGCCCGGTGCCCGTCGAGGAGGTGAAGCCGGGAGTTGGGTTGTTCGAACTCTACCCTGGGATAGAGCAGAACTCGATCCCGCATTTCGAGCGGGTCCTGGCAGGGGAGACGCTTTCGGCGAGGGACTTCCGGCTCGAAGCCCGGGGAATGGTGGCGTACTGGGACGTGACGGTGAGCCCGTTCATCGAGAACGGCGCGATCGTGGGCATCATCCACATCGCGGCAGACACAACTGTGCGCGTACAGGCGCAGGAGAAGGCACGCGAACAACAGCGGCTACTGGCCGAATCGGAGGCCGAACTACGAGCGCTGTTCGCGGCATTGACCGACCTGATCTTCATCCTCGACCGGGATGGCCGGTTCGTGAAAGTCGCTCCGACGAACACGTCGGACATGCTGGGGGAACCTGAGAAGCTGCTTGGCCGGCGGATCCACGACCTTATGCCTGCTGCTGAGGCCGACCCGATCCTCGAGCACATCCGCGTGGCGCTGGAGACGAGGGAAACGGGCACGATCCAGTACAGCCTGACGTTCGATGGGATTGAGCGATGGTTTTCGGGAAGCATCTCGCCAATGCTCGACGACACGATCGTGTGGGTATCGCGGGACATCACAGAGCGCGTGCGAGCCTATGAGTTGCTGGAAGAGCGAGTGGAGGAGCGGACACACGAACTGGCCACGCTCCTGGAGGTCTCGCACCGGGTAGGCGAGACGCTCGACCTGCAGCCGTTGCTGGCGCTTGTGCTGGAGCAGTTGAACAAAATCCTGGACTACACGACGGCGACGATCTTCGACATCCAGGAGGACTGGCTCTGCGCAATCGAACGGCGCACCAATGTCGACTCCCGCCATGTGCCCCTGCCGAAGTACCCGCTGCGGGACATCCCGATAAAGCGGCTCGTGCTGGACGAACGCCGCGCGCTGATGATCGACGACATCTGGGACGACAGCGACGTGTCAGCTCAGTTCCGGGAGCCAGTCGACGAGGAGCAGCTGGCAAGGCTCGAAAGCGCGCATACGTGGCTGGGAGTGCCGCTGGTCGTACGAGACCAGGTGGTGGGCATGCTCACGGTCGAGCATGCAGGAGTGGCGGCCTTCAGCGAGCACGAGATAGCCCTCGCCTCGGCGTTTGCCGACCAGGCTGCCGTGGGGATAGAAAACGCGCGGCTGTTCGAACGAAGCTCGCGAAAAGTGAGGGAACTGGAGACGATCGCGAGGATTGCGTCGACGCTGACGTCGGAGCAGCCGATCGTGGAGACACTGACGGCGATTTCGCGCGAGGTGGTGAACGCGACGAACGCGCTGGCGGCATCGGTGACGTTGATCGGCGCCGAGCCGTTCCAGATGAGGTTGCTGGGGCAGTACGGCCTGCCCGATGGGCTGCCGGAAGCGCTCGAGCGAGTGTGGTCGGCGGGTACGCCTTCGGCGCTGATGCGCAGCTACCGGGACCGGCGGCCGGAAATCCTGCGGGGGCAGCGCGCGGCGACCATGGCGGACGAGCGATATGCGTCGATCCACGATGTGATCCGAGCGCAGGAATGGGACCCGCTGGCGGTGGTGCCGGTGGTGTACCAGGGCCGGCAGCTTGGGCTGCTGGTGGCGTGTTACCGCGTGGGCGAGGAGCCGAACGCGGAGGAGATGGCGTTCCTCGGGGCGATTGCCGACCAGTCAGCGGTGGCGATCGAGAACGCGCGCCTGTTCGCGGCGGCCGACAAACGTTCGAGCGAACTGCAGACGCTGCTGGCTATTTCGAACAACATCGGCTCGACACTGCACATGAGCGAACTGCTCGGGGTCATCCTCGACCAACTGGACGAAGTGGCGGACCACGAAAGTTGCGGGGTTTACCTCATCGATGGTGACGCGCTCGTACTTACGGAGCTGCGGGTGTGGGCCGAGAGCGAGCCGCCGGCGATTGGCACACGGTACCCGGTGAGCGCGTTCAACGTGCTCTGGAAGACCATCGCCGACCGTCAGCCGGTGATCATCGACAACGTTCGCGGCGACTCGCCACTCGCGCTTGGATACCAGCAAGCCGTCGGCGACCTGTTGACGACGACGTTCGGGTTCATCCGGTCGTGGATGGGCGTGCCGCTCATGTTGAAGAACGAAGTGATTGGCATGCTCACGCTGACTTCGAGCAAGGTGAACCACTTCACGGCGCACCAGTCGGCGGTGGCGATGAGCCTTGCGAACCAGGCCGCGATCGCCATCGATAACGCGCGGTTGTTGCAGCGGCTGGAGGACCGGACGCGGGAACTTTCGACCGTGCTGGAGATTTCGAACAAGGTCGCTTCGACGCTGGAACTGGAACCGTTGCTCGAACTCATTCTGAAGGAACTGGACGCCATCGCGGAGCACGACGGGAGCGGGATTTATGCGGTCGAGGGGGACGAGTTGGTGGCGCTGGAGGCGCGCGGGCCGCGGCCGGTGGAGGACCGCAAGGGAGCGCGGCGCCCGCTGAGCCAGATCGGCCCGCTGTGGGAGATGGCAAAGAACCGGGAGCACATCATCATCGACGACGTGTTGGACGACAGCCCGATCGCGCAAGACTATCGCGCGCTTGTTGCGTCGGAAAGTGGAGACGCGCCGGCCAACGTCCGCTCGTGGATGGGGGTCCCGATGGTGGTCCAGGACGAAGTGATTGGCGTGCTGATCATGAGCTCGATCCGCGAGCGCAACTTTTCGCATGCCCAGGCTCACCTCGCACAGGCGGTCGCGAACCAGGCTGCAACCGCGATTACGAATGCGCGGCTCTACTCGGAAGCCGCTCAGCGGGCACGGGAGAGCAAGGCTTTGGCCGAGGTGGCGGCAAGCGCGGCCTTCGATGAGGCGACGTCAGTCATCCTCGACCGGCTGGCGGAAACGGTCGTGCAGGCGACGGACGGGGTGGCGTGCGCGGTGACGCTCATCAACGCGGCCACGCGGGAGGTGACCCTGGGGGGCAAATACGGAGACCCCATCGTCGACTATGCCGGCGTGATTACGGAGATGTGGCGGGCCGGCGACCCCTCGGTCACAACGGTCGCGTTCGAGACGCGCCAGCCACGAGTGGCGCGCCAGGCGCGGGCGTTCGCGGCTTCGAACCCACTCTGGAGTCCGATCCGGGACGAGATGCAGAGGGTGGATTGGGATGTGGCGATTTCGGTGCCGCTTGTCCACCGGGGGCGTGCGATTGGCACGCTGGATTGCGCCTACCCGGAAGGCTACCCGGCAACACGCGAGCAGGTGGCATTCCTGACGACCATCGCGGACCAGGCGGCCGTCGTGGTTGAGAACGCGCGGCTGTTCGCGCAGTCAGAGCAGCAGTTGCACGACATGGAGACGCTCTACAAGGCGGGCGAGGAGTTGCACCGTTCGCTACTGGTCGACGAGGTGGTGAGCGCCCTTGTCGACGTTGCGGTCGACCTTGTAGGAGCGGAAAAGAGCGTCGTTTTCGTGTGGGACGCGAGCATCGAGCGCTACGTCGTCCGGGCGCAACGAGGGCTGAAGGAGGACTATCGCGGGCGTCTTTCGGTGGCCCCCGGGTCGGGTTCCATCGGCCGGGCGGCGGAGTCGGGCCAGGCCATTACCGTCGAGGACGCCACGATCGGATCGTCAGTGTTACGCGAGACGGTGCTGGGGGAGGGGATCCGGTCGTACATCCAGGTGCCCATCAAGGCGGCCGGCCGGGTCTTCGGAGTGTTCAACGCGAGTTACACCTGTCCGCGGAGCTTCACTCCTGAGGAGAGGGTGTTGATGTTGTCGCTGGCGCAGCGGGCAGGAGTGGCAATTGAGAACGCGGCGCTGTTCGAACAGTCGCAGCAACTGGCGTCGTTGGAGGAGCGGCAGCGGCTCGCCCGGGACTTGCACGACTCGGTCTCGCAGGCGCTCTACGGTATCGCACTGGGCGCGAGGACGGCCCGGACGCTGATCGAACGGGACCCGGGGAAGGCGATTGATCCGCTGGACTACATCCTTGCGCTTGCCGAGGCTGGCCTGGCGGAGTTGCGCGCGCTGATCTTCGAACTGCGGCCGGAGGCGCTGGAGCGAGAGGGTCTCATTGCAGCGATCGAGCGCCAGGTGGCAGCCGTGCGGGCCAGACACGGCGTGACCGTCGAAGCCACGCTGTGCCCGGAGCCGGACGTCAGGGCGGAAGTGAAGGAGGCGGTGTTCCGGATCATCCAGGAAGGTATGCACAACACGGTGAAGCACGCGCGGGCGTCCCGGATCAGCGTCGGCCTCCTCTGCAGCGGGGACGGCATCGAGGCGGAAATCAGTGACAACGGGGTCGGCTTCGATGCCAGCGGCGAGTTCCCGGGGCACCTCGGGTTGCGATCGATGCGGGAGCGGGCGGCGAACGTTGGCGGGACGCTGGAGATAGCGAGCAAGCCCGGGGAGGGAGCGACGATCCGGGTGCTCATCCCGAGAACCATCCCGGAAGTGCCGGAGCCGTTGTAGCCGGGCTACCGGAAGACGCGTTCCCGGTAGTAGCGAAGCTCATCGATCGAGGCGCGAATGTCGTCGAGGGCGCGGTGGGTTTCGGCTTTCTGGGGGAGAGGGGTTTCCGGGTACCACCTGCGGACGAGTTCCTTGACCGACGAGACGTCGATGATGCGGTAGTGGAGGTAGTCTTCGACCCCGGGCATGTAGCGCGCCAGGAACCGGCGGTCGAAATGGACCGAGTTGCCGCAGAGCGGGGAGGCGCCGGGCGGGCAGTGCTGGCGAAGAAAGGCGAGCAACTGTCCCTCAGCCTCGGAGAGCGAAAGCGTGGATGCCTGCACTGCGGCGGTGAGGCCGGAGCCGCCGTGCTGGTTGGTACACCATTCATCCATGGCTTCGAGGACCGAGTCGGGCTGATGGACGACGAGGTGGGGACCTTCGGCGAGTTCGCGCAGGTCCGCATCGGTGATGAGTACGGCAACTTCGAGGATGTGGCAGGTATCGAGTGCGAGGCCGGA
Organism: Tepidiformaceae bacterium; assembly: GCA_036515015.1. Taxonomy (GTDB): domain Bacteria; phylum Chloroflexota; class Dehalococcoidia; order Tepidiformales; family Tepidiformaceae; genus DATBWD01. The sequence continues at coordinate 10,883 of DATBWD010000121.1, read as the reverse complement.
GGTCTCGAGGTCTATCCAGACGAGCGGCGGGGGTGGGGCGTCATCGTGCACAACCCTACGATAGTGCGATTCGACGACATGGGCTGTCGGAAGGTCTTGAAGCCGACCGGGAATTTCGGATAGATCTTATGACACACGTTGGAGGAGTCTCATGGCAGAAGTCGTCGAAAACAGACAACAAACAGCGCCTCAGCGGGGAGCGGTAGACGCCGCCGAGGCCACGCGCAACGCGCTGGTCGAAGCGAGGGAGCACCTGTTCCGGGCCCTGGCGAGGCCGCAGCCGGGGCGTGAGCGCAAGTGGGCGGAACGGGTCTGGGCGGAGCTTTCGGTTGCACGGGAGGCCCTTGGCCGGCACCAGAAAGAGGTGGAGTCGGGCGAGGGTCTCTATGGCGAATTGAAGGTCGACGCGCCGAGGCTGCTGCCGCGCATCGACCAGTTGCGGGCGCAACTCGGGCGGATCGTGACGGAGGCCGAGGACCTCGCGACGGAGGTGGATCGGGTGCGCCAGGGTGACCGGCACGTGCTCGCGACAATCCGTTACGACGCCGAGCGGATGCTGAGTTCGCTGCAGGACCTGATGGCCCGAGAGAACGACATCATCTACGAGCGCTTCAACGAACGTCCGGCGCTGGACTGACCGCGCGGGATAATGGGATTCAGGGGGCTGCGGTGCGGATCTGAGCAGCGTGTTCGTGGAGGTGGGTGGCCGCCACCGACAAGATGGAGGCGACATCGCCCCACATGTCGTGCTTCATCGCCAGATCGGTCTCGGTGACGTACTTCAGCCTGCCATCGCACTTCGCGGCGACCTCGTCGAGAGCCTGGAGTGCCTCGGCGGGTGAGGCGAAGGAGAGGCGACTGGACTCGAGGCCGGGATAGCCACAGGCGACGCAGACCTGAGTCGTGAAGTAGGTTTCGGCGGAGATGACGTGTTCGGCGGTGCTGCGGGCGGTCCACAGGTCTTCGCCTTCGGAGCCCTCGACGTTCGCCTCCCAGCGCCCGTCAACTTCGTTCAGCGCATGGCGGAGATCGTCGCGGGCGGCGGCGATGGCCGCCCGAAGGTCATCGGGTGTCTTCATTCGTCCTCCTCGTCTGGGCCCGGGGGTGCGGGTCGGGGCTATTGTGGCCGATGAACGTCCCGGGGTGCATCCTTCAGGCGCCAGGTCCCGAGTTGGTCCGCGTCCTGGAAGGCGCGGACACAGGTCGAACAGAGTCCGCCTTCGATGGCCATCGAACCGTTAGCGAGGTCGACGAGCTCGACTTCGAGGACAGAGCGAGAGTCGCAAATCAGACAGACGGCCGCGGCGGGTGGCTGTTCCTTGAAACAGTTGCTACACCAGGCGAGGCCACGCGGGGTGACGAACAGGAAGTTGTGGCGCCCCGGGCCGCAGTACGCTTCGAGGAAGGAACGTACCCAGAGTACTTCAGGTCGTACGCCGGCGGAGTGATCCTGCCCCTGTCGTGGTGAACCGCCGCCAAGCCGCTCGTTTCGAGTGCGTATGGTGAGTCCCTCCGGTTACCCGTTCCACCGTCAGGCAATTCTTATCATTCTCCTTGCGGGGTAGTGAAGCTTCTTACGAGCGATCGGACGCCACTGCGATGAAACTGAAACATAAGTTGCAGGAGACACCTGCCTGTCCGCGGAGGGCCGGTCGGCAACGGGGTGTGTACGAGAGGTTGTCGCGACGGGTCGCGGGCAGCTCGATCGAGACAATTGGCCGGGAAGCGGCTGGCACCCTGCAAGAGTGGCGTGGACGAGGCGATGTGGTTCTATCGCGAGGGGCTGATCGGGGCATAAGCTAGGATCCAACTACAAGTGCATGCGGCCCTTCGAGCGCCGTATCAGGGGGATAGGCAGATGGCAGAGACTGGAACGTGGGCCGTCAAGGTTGGCCTGGCGCAGATGCTGAAGGGCGGCGTGATCATGGACGTGGTGACGCCGGAACATGCGAAGATCGCGGAGGAGGCCGGCGCGTGTGCGGTGATGGCGCTGGAGCGCGTGCCTTCGGACATCCGGCGCGACGGCGGGGTCGCGAGGATGAGCGACCCCGAGATGATCCGGGGGATCATCTCCGCGGTCACAATCCCGGTGATGGCGAAGGCGCGCATCGGCCACTTCGTCGAGGCCGAAGTACTGCAGGCGCTGGGCATCGACTACATCGACGAGTCGGAGGTGCTGACGCCGGCCGACGAGGCGCACCACATCGACAAGCACCAGTTCACGGTCCCGTTCGTTTGCGGGTGCCGGAACCTGGGCGAGGCGCTGCGACGCATCGGTGAAGGGGCGGCGATGATCCGGACGAAGGGCGAGGCGGGGACCGGCGACATCGTCGAGGCGGTCCGTCATATGCGGAGCGTGCAGGGCGAGATCCGGCGGCTGCAGACCCTTTCGGACGACGAGATGTATGCGGCGGCGAAGGAGTTGCAAGCGCCGCTCGAACTGGTGAAGCAGGTGAAGGCGGAAGGACGGCTGCCGGTTGTGAACTTCGCCGCCGGTGGGGTGGCGACGCCCGCGGACGCCGCACTGATGATGCGTCTCGGGGCGGATGGCGTCTTCGTGGGATCGGGCATCTTCAAGTCGGAGTACCCGGCGCTGGTGGCGAAGGCGATCGTGGAAGCAACGACCCACTACATGGACGCAGATGTCATCGCCCGCGTGAGCACGGGCCTGGGCAAGGCGATGCCGGGCATCAGCGTTTCGAGCCTGCCGGAGAAAGAACTGCTGGCCACTCGAGGCTGGTAGGGCGCGGCGGAGCGAATGCGATAAACCGTCCCCGGGGTTAGTATTCGAGGCGAATCCGTCGCCAGCGACATTTCAGCAGGGGTACCACCATGAGCATGTGGGGAACGATTGTCAGCCTTGCCGCGCTTTGCGGGCTGTTCATCGGGATGCTGGTGTTGCTCTCAATAGTCGGCCTGTAGCCGAGTGAACCCGGCGAGACGGCCCGGCAAGGCACGTTAATGGGCGTCTCTTTCACGGCGCGCGCGGATAGTCCACCCTAGCACCGTGGCAAGCACTGTTCAGGATTCGGGTGAGCGCGGCGACGGCGTGCGCGTAGAAGACCGCGAGGCGCCGCTGACGGGACTGACCAGCGCAGAGGCAGCGAAGCGGAAGGCCGACGGCCTCACCAACGCCGACACGAGCAAGCAGCGGACAGACGGGGACGTCATCCGCAGCAATACGCTGACCTTTTTCAATGTCGTCCTCGGGTCGCTGATCCTGTCGTTGTTCCTGGTGGGCGAGTTCCAGGACGGGATTTTCGTCGGCCTCGTGGTTGCGGCGAACGTTGCCATTGCGACCTTCCAGGAGATGCGGGCCACCCACACGCTGCGGGAACTGGTCGCACTCACGGTGCCGAGAGCTACGGTCATTCGGGACGGGATGGAGGCGCCGCTGCTGGCGGAACACGTGGTGCAGGGGGACCTGATTCACCTCAAGCAGGGCGACCAGGTGGTGGCGGACGGGAAAGTGGTGGCGCGAGCGGCGGAGGTCGACGAGTCGCTCCTCACGGGGGAGTCGGACTCCGTGCGGAAGGGGCCAGACGACGAGATTCTTTCGGGCAGCTTTTGCACCTCGGGAGATTGTTACTACCGGGCCGACCGGGTGGGCAAGAACGCATACGTCATGCGGCTGACGGCGGACGCGCGGCAACTGGTGAAGCGGGCGACGCCGCTGCAATTGCGGTTCCAGCGCATCCTGCGGGTGCTCTTGACGGCGACAGCGCTGCTGGCCGCAGCACTGATGATTTCGTACAACCTCGAGGACCGTGGTCTGCCTGAATCGATCAAGGCAACGACGGCGACGGTCACGACCGTGGTGCCGGAGGGTCTGCTGTTGGGGATGACCGTGGCGTTTGCGGTAGGGGCGGTGCGGGTATCACGGGCGGGGGCGCTCGTACAGGACATCAATGCAGTCGAAGCGCTGAATTACATGGACGTGGTCTGCCTCGACAAGACGGGGACCATCACGGCGAACCGGCTCAATGTGCAGGGCATCGACTGGCTGGAGGGTGCCGAAGGCGACTTACCGTGGCTGGCCGCGTTCGCGGTGGCCAGCGCAAACGACAGCAAGACGACAACGACGATGGCGGAAGAGCTTGCCTCGGAGTCGAACGGGGCGGAACCGGACGGTGGCGTGCCGTTCAGTTCGGAGCGGCGCTGGAGCGCGCTCCGGCTGAAGGCGGGCGACGTCGCGCGGGTGTTCGTGCTCGGCGCTCCGGAGACGGTGCTGCCCCTTGCGGAGGGCGGCGGTGAGGACCTGCGGCAGAAGTACGAGACCGCCGTCGCGCAGGGCCTGCGGGGCGTCATCTTCGCGGAAGCCCACGCGCTGCCCGAGGCCGGCGCCGCGGTGACCGAGTTGCGGCCGCTGGCGCTCGTCACTCTCGGCGACGTGCTCAGGCCGGAGGTGCGGACGGCGTTTTCGACGATGGAGACGCTGGGGATCGAGCCAAAACTCATCAGTGGGGATAACCCGCAGACGGTGGCCGCGCTACTGGCGCAACTCGGTATCACGCTCCCGGGCGGGACAATCGCGGGTGCAGACCTCGAGGGGCTGGACGAGGAGGCGTTCGGGGAGGCCGTCCGCACGAACAGCGTCTTCGGGCGCATTGCGCCGGCGCAGAAGGCGCGAATCGTCAGTGAACTCCGGAGGCAGGGCCGGTTCGTGGCGATGGTGGGCGACGGAGCCAACGACGTGCAGGCGCTGCGCTCGGCAGACGTGGCGGTGGCGATGGCATCCGGGACGGCGACGGCGCGGGGGGTGGCGGGGATCATCCTCCTGAACGATTCGTTCGAGGCACTGGTGCGGGGGACGAAGGAAGCGCTGGCGGTACTCGGGAACTCGGCGCGGCTGAGCAAGCTGTTCATTGCGAAGAGCCTGTATGCGTACCTGCTGATCGTGGCGACGAACATGCTCGGGCTGAACTTCCCCTTTCTGCCGCGGCACGGGTCGCTGACGTCGCTGCTATCGCTCGGAATCCCGGCCATCTTCATCAGCATCAGCGTGCCGCCACCCGATGCCGGGCGGGACTTTACGCGGAGTGTGCTGCGGTTCGCCCTTCCCGCCTCGCTCGCGCTGGCAACGGCAGCGATTTCGGTACACCTGTTGACGGAAGGGCTGTTGCAGCGAGACGTCGAAGAAGCGCGGACGCTCGTCTCGCTGACGATCGGGATTACGGCGCTGGTGTTCATGGTGGAGGTCCTGGGCTTCCAGGGGGCTTCGTTCCGGAGCCTCACGCGGCCTGTGTTGACCATCTTCCTTGGGGCGATATTGGTGGGCGCGTTCCTCCTGACGATCTACACGCCGTGGCTGCGGTCGTTCTTCGACTTCCGTGAGGTGCACCCGTGGGACTGGGTGATCATCCTGACGGCGGTGACGGCGGCGCTCACGCTGCAATTCGTCATCAGCCGTTACTGGCAGCAGTTGATCGACATCCTGGTTGCGAAGCCGAAGGAAGACCAGGCCTCGCGGGGAAGGATGCGTTGAGCTTCAGGCCGGGCGGCGAAGTTCGATCGCGCACCAGTCTCGTTCGACGCGGAGGCCAATTCGCGCGAGGCCGGCAGCGGCCATGGCTCCCGTCACGGCGTCCGCGTCCGGTTCGAGGATGCCGCTGAGGATGAGCACGCCGCCCGGCTTCACGACCGTGCCGAAGACGGGGGCAAGGGCAGTGTTGGCCGGTGTGCTGATGTTGGAGAGGACGAGGTCGTAGCGGCCGGTGTGATCCGGCGGGAGCGCGCCGGCTGTGAGGTGGACGCTATCGGCCACGCCGTTGTCGAGGCAGTTCGCGCGCGCCACCTCGATTGCGATGGGATCGATGTCGAAGGCGTCGACGCGGGCGGCCCCCAGCTTCACCGCGGCGATGGCAAGAACGCCAGAGCCAGTGCCGACATCGAGGACGTCCATACCGGGGTGGATAGCCGCCTCGAGGGCGGCGAGGCAGAGGCGGGTGGTCTCGTGGTGGCCGGTGCCGAAGGCCTGGCCGGGGTCGAGCCGGATGGGGACCTGGCCGGGACGCGGCTCATGGTCGATCCAGGAGGGGACGATGACCAGCCGACCGCCGGTTTCGACAACGCCGAAGAACTGCCTCCAACTGACGGCCCAGTCCTGTTCATAGATTGGCTTCGCGGTCAGTTCGACGGCGGGGAAAGCTTCCATGGCACGACGGAGGTCTTCGGTGAGGACGGCGCCGAGTTCGCTGCTGGGGAGGTAGGCGCGGACGAAGAGTGGTTCCCCGGGCCGGACCCGGTAGCCCATCTCGGGTCCGAGGATGTCGATTGGCTCTTCGACGGTGACGCCGCCCGGCGCGACGTCGCGCATGAGCCCGGAGACGGCTTCGACCTGGTCCGGCGGGACGCGGGCGGTGATTTCGAACCAGAGGGCGGTCATGGGCTGAGTGGGGTGGCTGCGACGGGCGGCGGGGTCAGCCGGCCACCGCATCCTTCAGGCGTTCGAAGAAGCTCTTGCCACCCTTCTTCGGGAGCGAGGCGGGGGTGCCCATCGTCTCTGCCAGGCGCGAAAAGAGGCCGCGCTGCTCGTCGGTGAGCTCTTCGGGGGTGACGACGGTGACCCGGATGACCATATCGCCGCGACCGGGCGTGCGGAGGTGGGGGACGCCCTTGCCGCGGAGGATGAAGTCCTCGCCGCTCTGGGTCCCGCCAGGGAGGTCGAATTCCATTTCGCCGTCGAGGGTGGGGACGATGAGCGTTGACCCGAGGGTCGCCTGGGCGATGTTGACGGGCACTTCGAGGAGGATGTGGTCTTCGATACGTTCGAATTGAGGGTGGGGTTCGACGCTGAGGACGACGTAGAGGTTGCCCTGCTGACCGCCTCGCTGGCCTGCTTCGCCCTCCGCGCTGAGGCGAATCTGGGCGCCGTTTTCCACACCTGGAGGGATGCGCACGGAGATCTTCCGGTGGCTCTTTTCGCGGCCGGTGCCGCGGCAGACCGCGCAGGGGTTGGTTACGACGCGCCCTTCGCCCTGGCAGCGGCCGCAAGTGGCCACGTTGACGAACTGGCCGAAGATGCTCTGCTGCGCCCGGCGGATTTCGCCCGTGCCGTTGCAGTCGGGACAGGTTTCGAGGTCGCTGCCTGGTGCGGCGCCCTTGCCACCGCAGGCGCTGCAGCGCTCCTGGCGGGTGAACTCGATTTCCTTTTCGGCGCCGAAGACGGCTTCTTCGAAGGAGATAGTGAGGTTGTAGCGCAGATCGGAGCCGCGCGCCGGACCCCTCCGCTTGCGGCCGCCGCGCTGCCCGCCGCCGAAGAAGGCGTCGAAGATGTCGCCGAAGCCTTCGAATGTGGAGAAGCCTTCGAAGCCCTGGGGACCGGCGCCGGCGCCGTCGACTCCGGCGTGGCCGAAGCGGTCGTAGCGGGCGCGCAGGTCGGCATCGGAGAGGACCTCGTAGGCGCGGTTGATCTCCTTGAAGCGCTCGGCCGCGTCGGGAGACCCGTTGCGGTCCGGGTGGTACTCCATGGCGAGGCGCCGGTAGGCCTTCTTAAGGTCCTGCGGCGAGGCGCCGCGCTCGACGCCGAGTACTTCGTAGTAGTCCTTTTGTCCGGTGGGCATACTCCCTAGCAGTGTAGCAAACGGACTGCTAAGGACGGGAAGGCGGGGGCGCATAAGAATTCGGAAATGGGGCGGTGCGGGCGCGAAGGGGGAGGGCCGACCTACAATCGGGCCATGCCGCAGCTGCGACCAGAGATACAGCCGATTTTCGCGCGGTTCGTCGCGGGGCCGACGTTGATCCGGCAGGCGATCGACGGCCTGGACCCGGGAACGCTGAACCGGCGGCCGCCGGGCGAGGACTGGTCGATCCGGGACATCATCGTCCACCTTTCGGACGCGGAACTGTGGGCAGCGGTTCGGTTTCGGATGGTGGTTGCAGAGGATGAGCCCCACTTCCCGGCTCACGACGAGGAGCGCTGGAAGCGGCGACTGCACTACCTGTGGCGGGATCCGGAAGCGGCAGTGTCGATGTTCCAGCAGGTCAGGTATGGGACGGCCGAGCTACTTCAGCAGTGCGACCGGGCCGCGTGGGGACGGACGGGGATACACGCCGAGCGGGGGGCAATGACGCTGGAGGATTTGCTCGAGTACTACGCCGCTCACGCCGAGGAGCACGCCGAGCAGATCCGCCGGTGGCGCACGGGGGGCGAGCGTCGTCCGTAGGGCCAGGGCGTGGAATGATGGGCTGACCCCGTACCGGACTGTGTGCCCGTGCCCAACTCCCGTTCGCGCGTGTCGACGCCGCGGGGGCGCTCCTGATGGCAGAGCGCCCGATTGACCCCGACTACCCCGGCTGGCGCAGGAACCTCGTCTTCATCTGGATCGGCGTCTTTGTGGGGTTGCTCGGGGCCAACTTCGTGTTCCCGTTCATACCGTTCTACATCCAGGAACTGGGCGTCACCGACACCTCGCGGGTCTCGTTCTACACGGGACTGACAGCGAGCGCGACCGGGCTGTCGTTGACGCTGACGGCTCCCATCTGGGGGGCGCTGGCAGACCGGTTCGGGCGGAAGCAAATGTTCTTGCGGGCGCTGATTGGGGCGGGGGTGCTCATCGGAGTGATGGGGATCGCCCAGGCAGTCTGGCAACTGGTGCTGCTGCGATTCCTGATGGGCGCGTTCGCAGGGACGATGGGCGCGGCGGCGGCGCTGGTGGCGGCGACGACGCCCCGGGCGAAGGTTGGCTATTCGCTCGGGATCCTGCAAACGGGCGTGTTTTCCGCGAACATGCTGGGGCCGGTCATCGGCGGTGGCGTCGCGGCGAGTCTCGGGCTCCGGGAGTCGTTTATTTTCTGCGCCGCGCTGTACGCGATGGCTGCAGTCCTCGTGTTCTTCTTCGTTGGCGAACCCGGGCGAGAACACCCCGCTGTCCCAGGGGAGGCGGAGGGAGCACATGAGTCGTCGGGGAGCATTTTCGACAACCTGAAGACGGTGGCTTCGGAGCGGCAGATCGTGGTGATGCTGGGGCTGCTGTTCTGTCTGTGGCTGAGCACGACGTTCGTGCGGCCGGTGATGCCGCTGAGCATCGACGACTTCGCCCGGCACGTGGATGGGACTGCGGCCAGAGAGGACCGGGTGCACGTCGAAGTGCCGGGGTATACCGGCGACCTGCGTGAGGAAGCGGCGACGGGCATCGTCTTCGGGGTGATCGGGCTGACAAGCACGATCGCGGCATTGAGCCTTGCGCCGCTGGGGCAGCGGATCGGTTACCGCAACGCCGTGACCGGTGCGGCGATCGTGGCGGGCGTGCTCTACATCCCGCTATTCGTGGCCGGTTCGTACATCACATTTCTCCTGTTCTTCGGGGCAGTGGGCCTGTTCCAGGGGGCGATGGTACCCGGGACGAACGCGCTCATCGCGGCGAGCACACCGGACGGGAAGCAAGGGAGCGCCTTCGGGCTCGCATCGAGCATGCAGTCGATGGCACTGCTCGTGGGCCCGCTGGCCGGCGGACTGGTAGGCGGGTTCCTGGGGATCAATGCGGTGTACCTGATCATCGGGCTCGTGCTGATCGGGGCGGGCGTGGCGGGGCGGGCTCTCATCCGGGAGCCGGAGTTGTTCGCGGGGCAGATGGCATCGCGGCGCCGGCGGCAAGCCGCGGGCTGACGCGTCGGCTACAATGCGTGGCAACCCAGTCCCGTGAGGCAACGATGTCCGAAACGATTCTCTACAGCGTCGAAGACCAGGTGGCGCTTATCACCCTCAACCGTCCAGAGTCGCTGAACGCGATGAATCCAGAGATGCTCGGCGTCATCGCCGATGCGGGAGAACGGGCGGCAAGCGACCCCGATGTGCGCTGCGTTGTCGTGACCGGCGCGGGGCGAGCGTTTAGCGCCGGCGGCGACGTGAAGGCAATGGCCTCGCGAGACTCCGGTGGGAGCGGCGGGCCGGTGCTGAGCGGCGTCGAGCGGTTGCGCCAGCAAGAGGAGATTTCGCGGCTGCTGGCCGAGATGCCAAAGCCCACCATCGCGGCAATCAACGGCGTGGCCGCGGGCGCCGGTTTGAGCGTCGCCCTGGCCTGCGACCTGCGGATCATGAGCGACCAGGCGCGGCTGACCACGGCGTTTTCGAAGGTCGGCTTCAGTGGCGACTTCGGTGGGACATGGCTGCTGCAGCGGCTGGTGGGGCCGGCCAAGGCGAAGGAACTCTACTTCCTTTCCGACATGTTGAGCGCGGAGGACGCGCTGCGGCTTGGGCTGGTCAGCCGGGTGGTGCCGCAGGATAGCCTCATGGAGGAGGCGATGGCGCTCGCGCGGCGGCTTGCCGCGGGCCCAACGCTGGCGTACGGGCGGATAAAGGAGAACTTCGCATTCGGGGCGACGGCGACCTTCGCTGACACGCTGACGAAAGAGGCGGAGAACATGATCGCGAGCGGCCAGACGGAGGATCATCGCAACGCCGCGATGGCATTCGTCGAGAAGCGCGAGCCGACGTTCCGGGGCCGGTAGGGCTAAGGGCCGAAGACGGAGCGGGCGGCCCGACCAATGACGCGCGCTCCAGAGCGGCAACGATTAGACTCGCCTGAATGACTTCTCCGGCGGCGACACACATTCCGCCAGCGGCGCGGTTCCTGCCGAAGAACGTGTTCTACGGCTGGTACATCGCGGTCGGGTGCGCGGTGCTGATGTTCGTTGGCGTGGGCGTTGGGTACTACGGCCTGGCGGTGTTCCTTGGGCCACTCAAGGACGAGCACGGATGGTCGACGACAGCTGTCAGCGGCGCGACGGGGCTGTACTTCAGCGTGTCGGGATTGACGTCGGCGCTGGTGGGAGGCCGGATCGACCGGTCGGGGCCGACGCGCTTCATGATCGTAGGGATCGTGCTGATGGGCGTGACGGCGAGCGCCATTGGCTTCGTGGAGTCGCTCTGGCAGTTGTACGCC
>DATBWD010000120.1:0-7154 GCA_036515015.1 Tepidiformaceae bacterium | reverse complement strand
CGAACGTCGAGGACCGCGGGGAGGGGTTCGTATTCGACCCGGATCTTCTTGAGCGCCTCTTCGGCGATATGCGGGCTGGTGGCGGCGACCGCGGCGACGGCGTGGCCGCGGTAGAGGACCTTCTCGAGGGCGAGGACGTTATCGCTCAGTTCACGAAGGTTGACCGCACCTTCGCCGAGGTCCTGGATGGCGTCGTCGGCGGCGGGGAGTTCCTTCGCTGTGAGGACGCCCATGACGCCGGGGATCGTCTCGGCTTCGGAGGTATCGATGGAGAGGATGCGGGCGTGGGCGTGGGGGCTCCGCAGGATGCGGCCGTGGATGAGGCCGGGCAGCCGGATGTCGGCGCCGTACTGGGCCTTACCCGTGACCTTTTCGACACCGTCGGGGCGGACGGGGCGGGTGCCGATGACCTTGTAGCCGGTCCGGTCGATAGTCGTCATACCTTCGCCTCCTGCATTTCGGCTGAAGCTTTCTGGACTGCTTTCACGATCTTGTCGTAGCCGGTGCACCGGCAGAGGTTGCCGGCGAGCCAGTAGCGGATGCGGTGTTCGTCGGGGTTCGGTTCCTTATCGAGGAGGGCCTTCGCGGCGAGGATGAAGCCCGGGGTGCAGATGCCGCACTGGAGGGCCGCCTCTTCGAGGAAGGTTTGCTGGAGGGGATGAAGCTGGTCGCCGCGGGCGACGCCTTCGATGGTGGTCACTTCGGCGCCTTCGGCTTCGACGGCGAGGACGCAGCAAGCGTTCGCGATACGGCCGTTCATGATGACGGTGCAGGCGCCGCAGTTACCGTTATTGCAGCCTTCCTTGGTGCCCGTGAGGCCGAGTTCATCGCGCAGGACTTCGAGAAGGCTCTGGCGCGGTTCGCAGAGGAAGTCGATATCGGCCCCGTTGAGCCGGGTCTGGACCTGTGTACGTGGCATGAGTTAACGGTTCTCCGTGGCGCGCTGGAGCGCCCCGTTGAGGGCGCGGAGTGTCATGACGCGGGTGAGGTGGCGGCGCTGGGCAGCCGAGCCTCGCATGTCGGTGATGGGGGTGGCGGCCTCGGCGGCGGCCTGGGCCGCGCGTTCGAGGGTCTCGGCGGTGGGCGCCTGGCCGACGAGTGCATTCGCAGCGGCGGGGACGAGCAGTGGCGTGGGCGCAACCGCACCGACGGCGACGCGCGCGCGTTCGATGCGCGAGCGGTCATCGCTCAGCTGGATGGAGACGCCGGCGTTGGCGACGGCGATGTCCATTTCGTTGCGGGGGATAAAGCGGAGGAAGCAGGCGCCGCTGCCTGGCGGCTGCGGGGGAATCTTCACCTGGAGCAGGATCTCGCCCGGCTGGAGCGCGTTCTGGCCGGGGCCGAGAAAGAACTCTTCGACCGGCAGTTCGCGGGTGCCCGCGCTCGAACCGATCACGAGGCGAGCGGCGAGCGCGATGAGGGCCGGGGCCGAATCAGCGGCGGGGCTGGCGTTGCAGAGGTTTCCGCCGAGCGTGGCACGGCCCTGGATCTGGATGCCGCCGATGAGGGAGGCCGCGTCGACGAGGCCGGGGAGCCGGCGAGCGACTTCCGGGTCTTCGTAGATATCGGCGAGCGGCGTGGCCGCGCCTATTTCGAGCGTGCCATCGGAGGTGAAGGCGAGCGCCATCAACTCCGGGATGTGCTTGAGGTCGAGGACCTGGTCGCAACTGCGGCGGCCTTCGCGCAGTTGGACAATGATGTCGGTGCCACCGGCGAGCATCGCCGTCCGCTTTCCATTGCCGAGGTGCTGGTAGGCCTCGGCGAGCGTGCGTGGCGCGATGTACTCGAATGCTTCCATTGAGCCTCTACAGTTGGGTGGAATCCCCGTCCCCGATGCTGATGCAAAGTTAGAACCGGCCGGGGTCAGTATGGGGATCATAAACGGGTGGCGGAGAGTTGTCGTGGCACGGCGGCCACTGCTGCACAAGGCCAAGGCTGACTAGAATCGGGGAGATGTTGCGCGCAGCCGTCGCCGGGGTGTTCGCGGTCCTGCTGGCCGTCGTACCCGGCCGTGCCCTGTTCGCCCAGGAGGAAGGCGACTGGGTCATCCGGTCGATGACGACGGAGATTGCCATTGGGGCCGATGGGCTCATGACCGTGGACGCCGAACTCGTGGCGGACTTCGGCTCGCTGGAGAAGCACGGCATCTTCTACAAATTCCTGATCCGGCAGCCATGTGGCGACTTCCAGGGGGAGCAGCCCATTTATGACTGTCCCGGCGGGAGCGACCGCGAGTACCCGACCAGGGTCGAGAGCGTCCAGGACGCGGATGGGCGCCCGGTCCCGTTCGAGTCGAAGCGCGAGGGCGGCGAACTGGTGCTGCGGATAGGAGACCCGGGACGAACGGTCCAGGGCGTACAGACGTACCGGGTGCGGTACACGGTCGAGGGCGCGCTGAACGCGTTCGAAACGCACGACGAACTGTACTGGAACATCACCGGCCAATGGGACGTGCCGATTCAGCAGTACGAGGGACGGCTGACGTTGCCAGACGGGGCGGATATCGACGCGCTTTGTTTCGAGGGCTACCGGTCGCAGGCGCAGTGCGAGGCAGAGGCATCCGGAAGCACGGCAGTCTTCCGTTCGACGCGAGTGCTGTATCCCGACGAGGAAGTGACGATCGCGGCGGGATGGCAGAAGGGCATCGTCGAGGTGGGGCCTCCCCTCCTTGCGGACCGGGTGAGCATCGACGACTTTTTCACGCTGGACGTGTGGGAATTCGCGGGAGCGGGAGTAGCCGGAGTGCTCGGACTGCTCGCGGTCGTGTGGGCATGGTGGCGTTACGGGCGGGACCGGCGTTACACGACGATCCACTACCTGACGGGAGACCCGACAGAGGAAACGAAGCCGGTGTTCGGCCGCACGGACATTGTGGTGGAGTTCCTGCCGCCGGAGCAGTTGCGGCCCGCGCAGATGGGAGTGCTGCTCGACGAGAAAGCGGACACCCTGGACGTGACCGCGACGATCGTCGACCTGGCCGTGCGAGGGTACCTGCGCATCAAGGAGGTGCCGAAGCAGGGATGGTTCGGGAAACCGGATTGGGAGTTGGAGCGGCTAAAGGAGGCGGACGGGGAACTCGTCCTTTACGAATCTGCGCTCCACCAGGCGCTTTTCAAGGAGCGCGAGTCGGTCACGATCTCGGCGCTGAAGCAGAAGTTCTACAAAGACCTGGAGTCGGTGAAGAAGGCTCTCTATGACGACAGCGTTGAGCGGAAGTGGTTCACCCACCGGCCGGAAACCGCCCGCCGGATGTGGGCAGGAATTGGGATAGGGGCGATCGTGGTGGCCGTTGGTGTGGCCGCGGCCGCGGGGTGGTTGCTCGAACGGGCGCTGATCGGGGCGCCGCTCATCATCGCGGGGCTCCTTTTGCTGGCGCTTTCGCCGGCGATGTCGCGCCGGACGGCAGCGGGGAGCGAGGCGCTGCGGCGCGTGCTCGGCTTTCGCCTTTATGTCGACACCGCCGAGAAGCGGCAGCATGAGTTCAACGAGGAGCAGAACATCTTCGCGCGGTACCTGCCCTATGCCATCGTGTTCGAGTCGGTGGACAAGTGGGCGAAGGCGTTCGAAGGAATGGACGATGTCGCGAGCGAATCGACGGCGGGGTGGTACGTCGCGAGCGGGGGTGCGCCGTTCCGGGTGGCGGCGTTCACCGCCGGGCTGAGCAGCTTTTCGAATGGCGTGTCGTCGTCGATTGCCAGTACCCCAGGAGGTTCGGGGGGGTCGGGCTTTGGCGGGGGTGGCTTCAGTGGCGGTGGAGGCGGCGGAGGCCACGGCGGAAGCTGGTAGATCCGGCGGCGATCCGCCGCTCAGCGTCCATCGAGGAAGGTGCGCAGGCGGTGCGGGTAGTTGGTGATGATGCCATCGACGCCGGCATCGATGCAGGGTTGCCAGTCTTCTTCGGTGTCAGGGGTCCAGGTCCAGAGCGTCAGTTGCCGCTGCTTCGCACGGCGGACGAGGCCGGAGTCGACCGCCGAGTGATGGATGGAGATGGCCTGTGCGCCGTGCTTGAGGGCTGCGGCGAGGAGGCGCTCGAAGTCCTCGCCGGCGACTGCGGGGGAGATGATCGCGGCGGAGAGGCGGGGCTGGCGCTCGCGCGACCAGGCCACAATCTGGGGGCTGAAGGAGTGGACGGCGGTCCAGGCGAGGGCGGCGTGGCGCTCGATGGTTTCGAGGGTGTTGGCGACAAGGCGATTGTCCTGGGCGTCGTCGCCGGGGGTGGACTTGAGTTCGCACATGACAGTGAGGCGGCCGGCCACGAGGTCGAGCACCTCATCGAGGGCGGGGACGTGCTCGCCGCCGCCGGCATCGGCAGCCCGGAGCGCGGCCAGGCTCGTGGAGCGAACCTCGCCTGAGAGGTTGGTGGTGCGGTCGAGGGTCGTGTCGTGGATGAGGACGGGGACGCCATCCTGGCAGAGTTGGAGGTCGATCTCCATGGCCTCGCAGCCGGCATCGAGAGCAGCACGAACACCGGCGAGGGTGTTGGCCGGGGCTTCGCCGCCAGCTGCGGCGTGACCGATGACGAAAGGCATTCTCATCCGTGGGAGCGTACGCTGCGGGCGGCTCAGCGGTATCCCCCGGAAGCGGGATCCGCTTCGAGACGGACGACGGATGGTCAAGCAGCGCGAACGCCTGCTACGTTCTTCCGAGCGCCACGCACGAGGACTGCCATGGCCATCAGCGACCAGCTCAGCGGCTATCTCACGAGGATCGGATATGAGGGCACTGTTGCCCCAACGCTCGAGACATTACGAGGCATGCACCGGGCGCACTTTCTGAATGTCCCGTTCGAGAACCTGAACATCCAGCGGGGTGTGCCGATCGTGGTGGATCCGGTGGCCAACTACGAGAAGATCGTCGACCGGCGAATGGGCGGGTTCTGCCTGGAACTGACGGGGCTGTTCGCGTGGGCGTTGCGGGAGATAGGGTTCGAGGTCGACGTGATCGGCGCGCGGGTAATGACGCCGGAGGGCGCCTTCGGGGAGCCGATGAGCCACATGACGCTGCTGGTCCACCTCGACGAGGCGTGGATCGCCGATGTCGGGTTCGGGGGGCGGGTCATTGAGCCGTTGAGAATGGCTGAGCGTGGTCCGCAGGTCTTTGGCCTGCGGCGGTACGTCGTCGCGAACGACGGCGACCACTGGTTCGTGACCTGCCACGACCCATGGCTGGCGCCGCAGGCGCCGCGAACGTACACGTTCACGCTGCAGCCGCGGGAGTTCGAGGAGTTCGTGCCGGTTTGTGGGTGGCTGCAGACATCGCCGGACTCCAATTTCACGCGAGGCGATGTGGTGTCGCTGGGAACGGAGAACGGTCGCGTCAGTTACTCGCCCGGCCGGCTGATCGTGGCCGAGGGCGAGGGGCGAGTCGAGACGGAAGTGGCAGAGGGCGACCTCCCGGGTCTGCTGGAGGAGCGGTTCGGAGCCCGCGACCGGGGCCAAGCGTCCGTTTCACAGGAGCGGAACTAAACACCAGAGGTAACCATGCACGTTCAGACAGCAGTGCCACCGGGAGGGCAGGCCGAGCCCGGCGAGCCCATTATCAGACAATATTCTCTCCGCAAAATCCTCGGCGTGTGGGCAGCGGCGGCGGTCCCAATGGCCGTCCTGTCCTGGGTCGCTGCACCTCTCCTGGAGGACCGGCTAAGCGGGCCTGAGCCACTGGCGAAGGCGCTGATCCTGTTCATGACAGCGGGTCTCGCCTGGCAATTCGTCCTCGTGCTGCTTCTCGTCCGAAGTGAACTGGGGCAACTGCGATGGTCCAGCATGCGGGATGCACTCTGGCTTCGTTCACCCCACGACCAGAAGACCGGTCGGACCGGCGGCAGATTGTGGTTGTGGGCGCTCCTCTTCATACTCCTGACAGGGGTGTGGCAACTCGTGCCGGGACTGCCGGCGCCGGCAGCGAGGGACTTTGCTGCGATCCTGGAGTCGGACCGGGGCGAGTTGCTGTTCGAAGGCGCCTGGGGGTGGTTCGCGATCCTCGTGGTGATGGGCCTCTTCAACACGGTCCTCGGCGAGGAGTTACTGTTCCGAGGGGTGCTGCTGCCGCGAATGCAAGGCGTGTTTGGCAGGCGTGACTGGATCGCCAATGGCGTCCTCTTCGCGGCCTACCACCTGCATATGCCCTGGGTCATCCCGTCGGCGCTCGCCGATACGTTCCTCTACGCGTACTCGGCGCGGAGGTTCCGCAGTGCGTGGATGGGGATCCTCGTGCACTCGGCGCAGACGGTCGTGATCTCACTCCTCGTGCTGTTCCTGGTTCTCGGCTAGGGGCGAAAACGTCCGCGACAGCTCCCTCGCGGCGTCTACTCAAGGATGCGGACAGTCCCGGCGTCGCCGTCGACGGTGACGAGAGCGCCGTCCGGGATCTGCGATGTCGCCGTCTGGGTGCCGACGACGCAGGGGATGGCGAATTCGCGGGCGCAGATGGCCGAGTGGGAGATGACTCCGCCGGTGTCGGTCACGACGGCGCCGGCGATGGCGAACAGAGGAGTCCAGGGGGCTGCCGTGGTGATGCAGACGAGGACGTCGCCCGGTTCGAGGCGGTCGCTTTCGGCGAGGGAGCGGATCACGCGGGCACGGCCGGTGTGGGTGCCGCGGCTGGCGGCGAAACCGGAAAGAACCCTCTCCTCGATTGGAGCCGGCGCGCCGACGCCCGAAAAGTACTTACGGACGAGTTTCATCTCGGGCGGGGCGGCGGAATCATCGGGCGGGGCGCCGATGAATGCAGGAACGGACGAGAGGGACCGCCACCTGGCATAGTCGGCACGGCGACGGTCGACCAGCCCCTGGAGTGAGCCGTCCGGTTGGCGTGCCGCGGCCATCGCTTCGTCCCATTCGAGGTAGAAGATGTCAGGTGGGGTGGAGATGACGCCGGCGGCTACAAGTTTCCGCCCGAGCGCCATGATGGGAGCCCGGAGCACTCCCTTGATGGTGAGTTGCCAGTGGGCGCGGCTTTCGCTGATTGAGACATGGGGACTTGCCGCGTAGAGGAGTTTGCGGAAGATTTCGTGCTTTTCGGGACCCAGCCGGCTTTCGACTTCCTTGAGGGCGGCCTCGCGCTGGGTGGCCGCACGGGCGATGGCCTCTGCGGGGTTCGTCGATGGGCTTTCGAGGTACTGGCGGATGAGTTGGAGAGGGACCGAGCGGTCTTCG
>DATBWD010000119.1:0-4959 GCA_036515015.1 Tepidiformaceae bacterium | reverse complement strand
AGCGTTCGCTCATCAGTCCGGGGATAGCCTCACGGTTGCCCCCTTCGAGCGCCGCTTCGATGGCTTCCATCTCCTCGACGTAGCCCGCCTCTTTCCAGTAGTTCCGGTAGTTCGGCAGCATCACATAACCACTCAGCACCCGCTTCATCACGTTCATCGCCGCCGAACGATCATTGTCGTCGATGCAGGTCGGGATCATGTTGCCGATGAAGAAGTCGCCTTGCCGCAGATCGGTTGGGATGGGACTGAGCGAGTCGGCCATGTGTGACCGCGACGCGTTGGCCCACACCGCACCCTGGCCAATTTCAACCGACAGCGACACCATCTTCTTGCGAAGTGTCGCGAGCACGATCGGCGGCAACTCGCCGGCGTGCTGGCTGGCCGCGCGCATTCGGTCGACGTACTGGCGCATGTCGGACAGCGGTCGCCCCGCGAGCACGCCCATCCGCGCATGGGTCGGCCCGTGGCTGACGCCCAGCCCCAGCTTGAATCGCCCGCCACTGACCTCGTGGATGTACGAAGCGGACTGTGCCATCTCGATCGGGTTCCTTGCGTAGATAACGGCGATGGCGGTCCCGAACGTGATCTCCTTTGTCTCATGCGCGAGCGAAAGGCAGAGTCCCATGCTGTCGCCAAAGCTGGCGCAGTAGATTCCCTGGAATCCTCGGCGCTCAATCTCCTTGGCAAGTTCGATGGTGGCGCGGCGGCGTCCGGGGACAGCCGCGAGCGCAAGGGCGGGCATTTGGGTCAAAAACCAACTCCGGTAAGGGGGAATGTCCTCACTATAAGGTCTTGTGGCGCGAGCTACTGGTCTCGCCGGTAGCGAAGCATGCGGCCGGCCCCGGCCCCGGTGTGGCGACCCTCGTCGTACGCCACCTGGCCGTTCACCACGACCATGCGGATCCCCTCCGGCTCCTGCTTCGGCTCCTGGTACGTTGCGCGATCGACCACGGTTTCCGGGTCGAAGAGGACGAGGTCGGCCCAGTAACCTTCTTTCAGCAACCCTCGGTTCGTCATTCCGAAGCGGTCGGCCGGGAGGCCCGTCATCTTCCGGACCGCCTCCTCCAGCGAGAGGACGTTCCGCTTGCGGACGTATTCCCCGAGGACCCTTGGCATCGTCCCGAAGAGGCGCGGGTGCGGCCGCCCGCGGAGGTCCGGGATGCCGTCCGAGCCGATCATCATTCGCGGATGCCGCAGGTTCGTCTCGATGTCTGCTTCGTCGATGATGAAGTGGATGCAGATGACGTCTTTGCCCCGGGGACTGGTGAGGACCTGCCGGACGGCCTCGTCGAGTGCCCACCCCATTTGGCTCGCTATCTCCGGCATCATCTTTCCTTCGAAGTCGCGCTCGTCGGGGCAACTGGCGATCATGACGTTCGCGGCCCACTCGAGGTCTATCCGCTCGAGGTTCACGTACTGCCACATCGGCCCGCTACCGGCCGTGTAGGGATACACGTCGAGCGTGATGTCGGCGCCGGCTGCGTTCTCGCGGTCGACCAGCGCGAGCGAATCTTTCACCCGGCCCCAGTTTGCCTTCCCCGCCGACTTGTGGTGGGAGATGTGCAGCCCGATTCCCGCGGCCCTGGCGATGCCCACGGACTCTTCGACGGCGTCCAGCAGCCGGTCACCCTCATTACGCATGTGCGTGGCATAGAGGCCTTCGTATGGCCTGCACTCGCTGGCCAGCGCGGCCACCTCATCGGTATCGCTGTAGCGCCCCGGCTCATAGATGAGCCCGGTCGAAAATCCGCAGGCCCCCTGCTCCATGGCCTTCGCGACGTGCCCGCGCATGGCCGCCAACTCCGCCGCCATGGGCAACCGTTTCTCCACGCCCATCACGAGCGCGCGCACCCGGTTGTGCCCGACCAGCATCATGTTGTTGATGGCCGGCCGGCAGGCGAGCGCAGCCTCGAAGTAGCCATTGAGGTCCGTCCACTCCGCCCGGTCGCCGACGATGTCGCCGGGTATCAATTCGCGGCCCGGTTCGTTCGGCGCTGCGCTGAAGCCGCAATTACCACTGACCTCCGATGTCACGCCCTGCGCCAGCTTGAACTCCATGCCCGGGTAGCGGATGAACGCGCCATCGTCGTGGCTGTGGGTATCGATGAACCCGGGCGAGAGCACCAGGCCGGTGGCGTCGATCTCGCGGTGTGCCCCGACCGCGCTGCCGACCGCGCTGATGCGCCCTTCGCTTACTTCGAGGTCGCCCCGGAACCCGGGTGCACCTGTCCCATCGATGATGGTCGCGTTTCGGATGGTGAGGTCTGCGGGCATCGCACCGCTCCTGGTTGTTTGTCCCGCACTCTACCGCAGTGGGAGGTATCTGCGGCAGTGCGATGCAGCGGCTCTGAGAACCCGATACGTTAGAAAGAGTCCAGAGCAGGAGACGTCGATGGCAGCGAACGACGGCAAGGCCAACCGCCTGGCACACGAGACCAGCCCCTACCTCCTCCAGCACGCCCACAACCCCGTGGACTGGTACCCCTGGGGCGAAGAGGCGTTCGAAAAGGCGCGCGGCGAAGACAAACCGATCCTGCTGTCTGTTGGATATAGCTCCTGCCACTGGTGCCACGTCATGGCTCACGAGTCGTTCGAAAACGAACACATTGCCGGGCTGATGAACGAGTACTACGTCAACGTGAAGGTAGACCGCGAAGAGCGCCCCGACGTCGATTCCGTCTATATGACGGCGGTCCAGGCGATTACCGGCCAGGGTGGCTGGCCCATGACCGTCTTCATGACTCCCGACGGCCGCCCGTTCTACGCCGGTACCTACTTCCCGCCCGAGGACGGCTACGGGCGCCCGGGCTTCCCCCGTGTGCTCGAAGGTTTGCGGGTCGCCTGGGTGAACGAGCGTGAGCGCCTGCTGCAATCGGCCGACGAGATCACCGCCCACCTGCGCCGGGCCACCGAGCGCGTGCCGGCGGGCGACGGCGTGGAAGTCACTGCGTCACTGCCGGAGCAGGCCGTCGCCGTCTTCCGCCAGGCATACGACGACTCCTGGGGAGGCTTTGGCCAGGCGCCGAAGTTCCCGGCTCCCGCGAACCTCGACTTCCTCCTCGCCTACCATGCGCGGGCGGGCGATACGGACCAGGCGACGCCAACTTCACTCGACATGGTCCTGCACACCCTGCGCGGCATGGCCGCCGGCGGAATGTATGACCAGCTCGGCGGGGGCTTCAGCCGCTATAGCGTCGACCGCTACTGGCTGGTCCCCCACTTCGAGAAGATGCTCTACGACAACGCCCAGCTGGCGCGCACCTACCTCCACGCATACCAGCTCACCCGCGACCCTCTCTACGAGCGGATCGTCCGTGAGACGCTGGACTACCTGCTGCGCGAGATGCTGGATGAGGAGGGCGGCTTCTACGCCGCCCAGGACGCAGACAGTGAAGGGATCGAAGGCAAGTACTTCGTCTGGACACTGGACGAATTGCGGGCCGCCCTCGGCGACGATGCGGACTTCGCGGCATCGGCCTTCGGCGTCTCTAAAGAGGGCAACTTCACCGATCCCCACCACCCGGAGCTGACGGGCCGGAGTGTCCTCACCCGCAGGGCCGATTCGGATCTCGTCGCCAGGGAGTTCGACATCACCTCGGAGGAAGCGGAGCGTCGCATCGCGGACGTTCGTGCCCGCCTGCTGGCCGAGCGCGAGAAGCGGGTAAAGCCCGGCCTCGACGACAAGGTGCTGACTTCGTGGAACGGCCTTGCATTGGCCGCTTTCGCGGAAGCGGCGCGCGTCCTGCGCGAACCGCAGTACCGGGCGGCAGCGGAACGGAACGCGGCCTTCGTCCGGGAAAAGCTCTGGGTCGATGGCGCACTCCTCCACACATACAAGGACGGGCAGGCGCGCATCGACGGCATGCTGGAGGACTACGCGTATTACGGCCTCGGGCTTGTCGAACTTTTCAAGCTGAATGGGAACCTCGAACACCTCGGCTGGGCGCGGGAACTGTTCGACGTTGTCCGCCGGGACTTCCGGGACGAAGAGCACGGGGGTTTCTTCGAAACCTCGCGGACGGCCGAGGACCTGCTCCTCCGCCAGAAGCCGCTGTTCGATTCGGCCACCCCGAGCGGAAACGGTGCGGCCGCTCTCCTCGCCCTCTGGCTCTCCCGTTACTACAACGACGCCGAACTCGCGGGAACCGCGAAGGAGGTGATTGCCCAGGTCCAAGACCACCTCCTCTCGGCGCCGACGGGGTTCGGGGTCACCCTCCAGGTGATCGACTTCCTGCTTTCGCCGCCTCGCGAACTCGTGATCGTCGGGAATGCTGCCCAACGGGCCGCATTCGAAGACGTGGCCGCAGGCCAGTTTGATCCGTGGCTCGTCATCGCGCCGACCGAAGGGGGCGGCAGCCTTCCGCTCTTCGAGGGCCGCGAAGCCACAGGCGAGCCGATGGCCTACGCCTGCGAGAACATGGTCTGCAACCTCCCTGCGCGCTCGCCGGAGGAACTCGCGGCCCAACTCGCATAAGCCGGGACTACTTCGCGAACACCTCATCGAGGTGGGTGATGCGCACTGCGCCGGGCGCCAGCCCCAATCTGCGCGCTCCGATAACCCGGTCCTCATCGACGACCGGCGGCGGCTTGGCTGCATCGTAGGCAATCTCGGTGGGAGCCTGGGACAGAAGCTCATCGCGCAGACCGGCGGCGTCCCGCGTGATCATCACCACACTCAGGTTCGTCGCCGACAGGTGCCGCCTGATGGCCTCGTTCACCCGATCAACGGTCAGGGCGGCGAGCCCGTCCTGCATTGTGGTCGCGAAGTCGCCGATGCCGTACCAGTTGCTGTCGAGCGCGTAGCCCAGTTGCTGCTCCTGCGTCTTAAGCATGACGTGGACATTCTTCGCCAGGTAGTTCCTGGTCGCCTCGAACTGCTCCGGGGTCAGCCCCTCCTCGATCAGCCGGTCGAGTTCGTGAAGTGCCGCCTTCAAGGCGAACACGGCGTGTTGCGGCATC
>DATBWD010000118.1:0-14794 GCA_036515015.1 Tepidiformaceae bacterium | reverse complement strand
GTTGTACATGTCCCATTCCGGGTCGTTGCTCGTCGGGTCCGTCTCATCGGTCACGCTCGGGTCGAGCACGTTGAGCATGAACCGGCCCTCACCGAGATGGGCCGCAACCGCGATGTAGAGGTCCCCGGCCGGCATCGCCTCCTCCGCGAGGTTGACTCCCTCGCCGCCGGGAGTGCTGATGAGCCTGTCTCCGGGCAGTCGCTCCGCCTGCGACTGGTAGAACCCCAGTAGCGACCCGCCCCCGCTGTTCCCCAGCAGCACGATCCGTTCGAACCCCTGCTCCTTCAGGTGCCGGATGCCTGCGGCGATGTCGAACAGGAGGCGTTCGTGCACCATGTCCGTGTCGTTGTTGAGGTAGCGGCTGTTGTGCCCGAACACGGCGTAGCCGCGCGCTGTCAGACCCGGCACCACGTAATGTCGGGTGAACTCCCCGCGGGGATGCATCAGGTACACGGCCGTCCTCGGTTCCCGGTCGGGCGGGCGGTACAGCACCCCGAAACTGTGGGCGGTGTCCGTCGCCTCGATGTACACCACCTCACGCCGCACCGCCGGGTCAAGGTGAGTGAACGCGAACGGCAGCCGCCGGACCCGCTCCTCGAAAACCTGAGTCATTCGAAAAATTTCCTCTCGACGAAGAATAGAATCAGTCCAGATCCGCTCCTGCGGGTGCTATCATACCCGCCTGCAGTCTCGTTCCCTGGAGGCACCTCACATGACCCTGAGAATGGGCGGCGTCCACCATCTCGCACTGGTCTCGCGCGACCTCAAGGCCACGCACGAGTTCTACACGAACACCATGAACATGCGCCTCACCTGCGCCATCCACGTCCCGCCGTTCCCCGAGGACGAGGCCATGCACCTCTTCTACGACATGGGCGGCGGCAACCAGCTCGCCTTCTTCTGGTTCAAGAATGCCCCGGAGCCGGTCGTCCAGCAGGCGCATCCCGCCTCGCCGGCCGACGTGAGCGCAACCGGCTCGATGCACCACCTCGCCTTCAGCGTCGACACCGAGGACGAGATCCTCGCCTTCCGCGACCACCTGAAGTCGAAAGGCGTGAAGGTCACGCCGCTCATCGACCACGAGTTCTGCAAGTCGATCTACTTCAAGGACCCCGACGGCATGCAACTCGAGGTCAGCTACTGGGTCCGCGCACTCGACCGGCGCGACATCGGCGAGGCAGTGCTCGCGCAGGCGGGGATCGCCATCGAGGCGCCCGTAACGGCCTGAGCCCGGGTTAGCGGAGCGCGGCCGCCGCGGTAATCAGTTCCCCGGCCTGGTCCGGGTTCAGGTGGTCCGTGTTCAGGCAGAGGTCGTAGGCCCACGGCGAAAGCCAGCCCGCGTCGTAGAACCGCCGGAAGAAGTCCAGCCGCTCGTTGTCCGTCCGTTCGATGGTCTTCACCGCGGTCTTCTCGTCGACGCTCATGCCCCGCATGATGCGCCGCGCGCGGTACTCTTCCGAACCGGTGATGAGCACGCGCAGTGTGTCCACGCGCTCGCGCAGGATGAGTTGTGCGCCATGCCCGAGAATCACGCAGTTCCCTTTGTCGGCGAGGTCACGAATGACATCCTCGACGAAGGTGCGATAGTCCGTCGAAGTGTAGAGCGGGCTTGCGGCCAGCGGCACGGGATCGGCCCAGGCGGCCACCGGCATGCTCGGGTTCCGGGCCAACGCCTCGAGAATGCGCGTCATCAGCGAGGGCGTGTGCTCGGCTTCACTGACCGTCTCCGGGGAGACTCCGGCCTCCCGGGCGGCCTCCTGGATGATCTGGTAGTCGACGTAACGAAAGTCCAGCCGCTTTGCCACACTCTGCGCGACCTCTTCGCCGGCAGTGCCGACCTGCCGCGCGATGGCGATGACCTTTGTGTTCATAGTGGCCCTTTCGTTTTGGCGCGATTCTACCCCATTTGGGTCCACCGTTTCGGCTCCCGCACATAACGGAAGCGGCCCCCGGAAATGGGGGCCGCATCCAAAGCGGGTGGTGCCAGGAGGGGTCGGTTTTCGGCGCCCTCTAAGCGTGAAACGGGCCCGCGACGCTCTCGAAGCGCGCGAGCAGGTACGGATCGAACCGGCTGCCGCCCAGGCCCCGCATCACCTGGAAGGCATCCTCTGCACCCATGGCCCTCCGGTAGGGGCGGTCGCTGGTCAGCGCGTCGAATGCTTCGCACATCCCGACGACCTGCGCCTCGACCGGCACTTCGTCGCCCTTGAGCATCCCGGGGTAGCCCTTCCCGTCGATGCGCTCGTGGTGGCACCCGACCCACCACGCCGCCGCTCCAAGGCCCGGGATCTCGCTCAGGATGTCTCGTGCGTAGGTGGGATGGAGTTGGACGACCGCCATCTCGTCGATGGTGAGGATGTCGGGCTTGCTGAGCACGTGGATCGGCACGCCGAGCGTACCGATGTCCTGGAGGAGCGTCGCCATCTTCACCAGGTCCGCCCGGCGCTCCGTCATGTCGCAGGCGATCGCGGTCCGGCTGGCGAGTTCCGAGACGCGGCGGCCCCGGCCCGCCTCGCGCCCGTTTCGGCCGTCGACGACGTCGCTCAGGACTCCGACGAAGTCGAATAGCTCTTCGCGCCCCATCACGCCGCCATAATTGAGCGACATCAGCGTCGACGACAGGTCCCTGTCGAACAGTTCGAGCCAGAAGTCGTCGCGCTCCGCAAGCGCCGCCATCCGCGTTGCAAGGTCCGGGTCGAGTTCGCTCCCGGCCATTTCCAAAATCATCCGCGGCGCTCGCGTTCTCACCAGCAGCGGCGACGTCTCGGCGTCGACCATCGATTCGACCCTGTCGGCGGTCGCGACAATCCGCGCGACCAGCGGCGCCCGTTCGCCCGCCAGCGATCCCGGCAGCCCCGAGCCGTCCCAGCAGTCGTGGTGGCTGGCAACGGCCTTCGCCACGCCTTCCCCGAAGCCCAGCTTCCGCGTGATGCGGGCTCCCAGTTCGCAGTGCTGCGTCAGGGCCGCGATGACATCGGCCCAGCGCCCCGCCGGGACTGCTGAGAGGAGATCGCTTGCCACTGCGCTGTTGCTAATGAGTTTCGTGCCCCTCGCCGTGTCGACCTGTGGCCCGGGCGCAGCCGCTGCCATACCGATGTCGTGCAGCAGGCAACCGAAGAACACTTCTTCGACGCGGGCGGCATCGAGACCGAGTTCACTGGCGAGCAGGATGCCGATAAGGGCAACGCGCTGCGAGTGCCCCGGGCGCCGGCCTTCGGCCAGGTCGAATGCCCGGCTGAGCGGGGTGAGCAGTGCTCCGCGGCTGAGCCGGGGGACCCCCGAGATGCCCGTGTCGTCGTAGAGAGACGGGTCGAGGAACTCCGCCTTGACCGTCTGAAGAGGTGCATTGGAGGCCATCAGCGTTCCTGGTGCAAGATTGGGACAGCTAACGGAAATATCGGCGCGTCGAAGCGCTTGCTGCAGGTGTGATCGCGACACTTGAGACGAAATTATGAACAGTTGTGGCCGGTATCCACTGGCTTTCCACCCGCCTGTCCTCTTGACCCGGCTGCTGCGCCCCAGGCGCCGCCTCGCCTGCACACAGGGCGGGAAAGGCGTACACTAAAAGTAAGGCAGAGCGTGCACTGTTCCGCGAGTTTGGTGCAGGCCCCCGCCCTGCCGCGAGCAAAGTTACAGGTACGCATGGATCGGACCCGGCTGACGCGTTTCATCAATCAGCGACTGGCAGACCTGCCACTCGCGAAGCCCGTATTCATCCAGCCCTCCGACTCCGTACGCGACGCAGTCGCCCTCATGCAGTCCGAGTCGCTCTCATGCCTGCTAACCGGCACGCCAACAAACCCCGGCGGCATCTTCACTGAACGCGACATCCTGACGAAATGCATGGATGAGGGCTTCGACTGGGACCAGCCGGTGGCCGGCTCCGTACTCACGCCATCGCCGCTCACCGTCTCGATCCAGTCCACGGTGGCCGAGGCCATCGCCGCCATGCAGAAACATCGCTACCGCACGCTACCGGTCACCGACGGCGACACCGTCGTGGGCCTTGCTCGTCTCGGTGACCTGCTCACCCATCTCGCTGAGGCGTTTCCTGAGGAAGTTTTGAATTTACCTCCACGACCACACCAGGTCATGGAGAAACAAGAGGGTGGATAGCAGAGGTCCATGACGACGGAAACCAAAGTCCAGTCACACCACGTGGTCGAAGAACTCGATCACGTGACCATACGCTTCGCCGGCGACTCCGGTGATGGCATGCAGCTCACCGGCACA
The DNA here is from genome assembly GCA_036515015.1 of Tepidiformaceae bacterium. Classification (GTDB taxonomy): domain Bacteria; phylum Chloroflexota; class Dehalococcoidia; order Tepidiformales; family Tepidiformaceae; genus DATBWD01. The sequence continues at coordinate 10,561 of DATBWD010000118.1, read as the reverse complement.
CAGTTCACGAAGACCACCGCTGTCTTCGGCAACGACCTGGCCACGCTGCCCGACTACCCGGCCGAAATTCGCGCCCCCACCGGCTCCCTGCCGGGCGTCTCCGGCTTCCAGATCTCCTTCGCGAGCTCGGACATTCGCACCCCGGGCGATGCCCCCGATGTCCTCGTCGCCATGAACCCGGCCGCGCTCAAGACCAACATCGGCGACCTGCGGAAGGGCGGCCTCCTCATCGTTGATGAGGCCGAATTCAACGCTTCGAACCTGAAGAAGGCGGCGTACGCGTCGAACCCCCTCGAGGACGGCAGCCTTGCCGCCTTCCAGGTCGTCCGCGTCAACGTCACCCGCCAGAACGAACTCGCCCTCGAAGGGCTGCCAATCAGCGCCAAGCAGAAGTTCCAGTCGCGCAACTTCTACGCACTGGGGCTTATCCTCTGGCTCTACGGACGCGTGACCGACACCACCGTCAAGTGGGCGACCGAGAAGTTCAAGCGCAACCCCGACGTGCTCGAAGCCAACCTGCGGGCACTCCGCGCCGGTTACAACTTCGGCGAGACATCGGAACTGTTCCGGGTGCGCTACGACGTGCCGCCGGCGAAGGTGGCGCCGGGCACCTACCGCCACATCAGTGGCAACGAGGCGACAGCCCTCGGCTTCGTCGCCGCCTCGGTGCTCAGCGGGCTGCCGCTCTTCTACGGCAGCTACCCGATCACGCCGGCCTCGGATGTGCTCCACGAGCTCTCGCGCCTGCGCAACTTCGGCATCAAGACCTTCCAGGCCGAAGACGAAATCGCGGCCATCGGCGCCACCATCGGGGCTGCCTACGGCGGTCACCTGGCGCTCACGGGCACCAGCGGCCCCGGCCTCGCCCTCAAGAGCGAAGGCCTCAACCTCGCCGTCATGACGGAACTTCCCCTCGTGGTCATCAACGTGCAGCGTGCCGGCCCCAGCACGGGCATGCCGACAAAGACCGAGCAGGCCGACCTGCTCCAGGCGATGTTCGGCCGCAACGGCGACTCCTCCGTCATCATCGTCGCCCCGGCGACGGCCTCCGACTGCTTCTACATGGCCATCGAGGCCTTCCGCCTCTCTCTCAAGTACATGGTCCCCGTCATCTACCTCAGCGACGGGTACGTGGGCAACGGTTCCGAACCGTGGCGCATCCCTTCGCTCGATGAATTGCCGAAGATCGAATACCACTACGCGGAGCCGGTCGAGGGAGACTTCAACCCCTACCAGCGCAACCCGGAGACGCTCGCGCGCCCCTGGGCGGTGCCGGGCCAGAAGGGCCTCGAGCACCGTGTTGGCGGCCTCGAAAAGTCCGGCGAAAGCGGCGACATCAGCTACGACCCGGGCAACCATCACCGCATGACCCTCGCCAGGGTCGGCCGTGTCGCCCGGGCCGTGCAGGACGTCCCGCTGCTCGAAGTGACGGGGCCCGACTCCGGCGACCTGCTCGTCCTCGGCTGGGGCGGCACCTATGGCGCCCTCACGACCGCCGCCGAACGGGCGCGAGCCGCGGGCAAGAGCGTCGCTTCGGCCCACCTGCGCTACCTGAACCCGTTCCCCGGCAACCTTGGGGACGTGCTCAAGAGCTATAAAAAGGTCCTCATCCCGGAACTGAACACGGGCCAGCTTTCCCTGCTCATCCGGGCCCGGTTCCTCGTGGACGCGGTGCCCTTCAACAAGATCGCCGGCCAGCCGTTCAAGATCGCCGAAGTCGAAGCAAAGATCGACGAAGTGCTCGGGCTGCGCGGGCCCTACGAACTCGAGTTCGGCCCCGCATCCGTGCTTGGAGGAGGCTAACCATGACTGCTGCCACGAACGGCCTCATTGGGAGTGATCTCCCGGTGCTCACCCGGAAAGACTTCGTCACAGACCAGGAAGTGCGCTGGTGCCCCGGCTGCGGCGATTACTCGATCCTCGCTCAGATGCAGAAGATGCTTCCCGAACTTCACATCCCCCGCGAGAACATCGTCTTCATCAGCGGCATAGGCTGCTCCAGCCGCTTCCCCTACTACGTTGAAACCTACGGGTTCCACAGCATCCACGGCCGCGCCCTGACGCTCGCCACGGGCTTGAAGACGGCCCGGCCCGAACTGACCGTGTTCGTCGTCACCGGCGACGGCGACGGACTGAGCATCGGCGGAAACCACCTCCTTCACGCCATGCGCCGGAACCTCGACATCACGGTTATCCTCTTCAACAACCGCATCTACGGCCTCACCAAAGGGCAGTTCTCGCCGACCTCCCCCCTCGGCAAGGTCACGAAGTCCTCGCCCTACGGCACGACGGAACAGCCCCTCAACCCGACGCGTATCGCCCTCGCCGCCGGCGCCACCTTCGTCGCCCGCTCCGTTGACCGCGACACGCGCCACCTCGAGGAAACCCTTCGGAAAGCGGCCCTCCACAAGGGCACGTCCTTCGTCGAGGTCTACCAGAACTGCAACATCTTCAACGACGGCGCCTTCGATGCGTTCGCCGACAAGGAAGTGCGCCAGGACCGCATGGTCTACCTCGAGCACGGCAAACCGCTTCGCTTCGGGAAGAGCCTCGAAAACGGAGTCCGCCTCGATGGCTTCGTGGCGCAGGTGGTGATGAATGCGGGCGACGAGGCCGATCTCCTCGTCCACGACGCCCACACCGAAAACCCGACGCTCGCCAACATCCTCGTCGGCATGGACTACCCGGATTTCCCGGTGCCCATCGGGGTCTTCCGCGACGTCCAGCATCCGACCTTCGAAGCCCTCATCGAACAACAGGTCGAAGAGGCGCGGCAAAAGGATGCGCCCAACTTCGAAGAACTGCTGTTCAGCGGCGAGACCTGGGAAGTCGTCTAACCGCTGCCAGGCCGGCTCATGCCCGGGGCCGCCATTTTCTGCCCGGTTGGCGGCCCACACTCCTTTCGGAGGACAGCCTTGGTACAAGAGATGACCGACTTCGTTATCTGCCCAAGTTGTGGCTACAAGAACATCAGCGGCGCCGACACGTGCGAAAACTGCACGACCGACCTGCGCACTCTCGATGTGCCCGGGACTTCCCAGATCGTCCCCGACAGCGAACTCCTCGAACCGCTCACCTCGCTCCGCTTCAGCTCGCTTCGCACGCTTGGGCCCAACGACACCGTCCGCCAGGCGGTGGCGCTGCTCAAAGAAGACGCCGATGCTGCCGTGGTCGTTGTTGATGGCACCAACATCTTGGGGATCTTCACCGAACGCGATGTCCTGAAGCGTATCGCCGGCGATCCCGCCCGCCTCGATGCGCCGATCTCGGAGTACATGACGCCCGACCCGGTCATCCTCCGCGAGACCGACACCATCGCCATCGCGCTCAACAAGATGGGCGACGGTGGATTTCGCCACATCCCGATGGTGGACGACAACCGGCTCGTCGCAGTCCTCACCGCCCGGGAATTGGCGAACTGGCTCATGGATAAGTACTTCCGCGGCGCCTGATTTCTCCTGGCTCCCCTGCCAATGGATGCATGAGTCTGGCCTATGGCTTGAGAATGCCGTATTGTCAGCCATAGCCCTTCACTATGGCTGGCAGGTGAGTCATGGAATTGGCCCAACTCGACGCATTTATTGCCGCCGCCGACTGCGGTAGCTTCAGCCGCGCCGCCGACCTCCTCAACGTCGCTCAGCCGTCGCTAAGCAACCGCATCCAGTCGCTCGAGCGGGAAGTGGGTCAGCCCCTGTTCGAACGTATGGGCCGGGGCGTCAAGTTGACCGACGCGGGGCGATCGTTCCTTCCCTACGCCCAGCGCGTGCTACGCACCCTCAACGATGGGCTCCTGGTGCTCGAAGGAACCCGCGAGGGCACCGCCGGCCGCCTCATGATCGGCACCGCTCCCGCGGTGGGCACCTACGTCCTTCCCCGCATCCTCAAGGTCTTCTGCGACAAGCATGAGGGCGTCGACGTCATGGTCCGCACGGGCCACTCCGACGAAGTGCTCCAGATGGTCCTCGATGACGATGTCCAGGTCGGTTTCGGCCGTCCCATCAACCACCCCGACGTCCGCACCATCCTGCTCTATCGCGACGAACTGGTGCTCGTCGTCTCGTCCAACCACCGCTACGCCAAGCGTGGCAGGGTCAAGGTCGACGAACTCGCGGATGAATCGCTCATCCTCTTCGACCGCGACTCCGGCTACTACGGCATGATCGTCGGCCTGTTCCGCGAACTTGGCGTCGTGCCCCACCAGCAAATGCAACTCGATTCAATCGAAGCGACCAAGAAAATGGTCGAAATGAACCTCGGCATCGCACTCCTGCCCGAACTCTCCGTCGACCGCGAGATCAAGCTGGGCACGCTCCACAAGGTCCACATCGAATCGGCCGAGGCGGTGGAGCGTGAGATCGCGGTCATGTACCGCCGCAACAAGCCCCAGTCCGGCCCAATGGCCGCATTCCTCGATCTCCTCGCCCAGATCTACGCAATCGACCTTCCCCGGTAGTGCTTATCGACCTCCACTGCCACACGCATCCGCTCTCGCAGTGCAGTTCCCTGCGGCCCGAAGAGTTCGTCGACCTCGCGCGCGAACGCGGTCTCGATGGTGTCTGCCTCACCGAGCACGACGCCTTCTGGCAGCAACCCGACCTGGATGCGCTTGCCAGCCGCACCAACTTCGTCGTCCTCAGTGGCGTCGAACTGACCACTGACATGGGCCACGTCCTCGCCTTTGGCCTGCCGGCCGGGACCCCGGGCCTGGCCAGCGCCGCTGCTGCAGCGGAAGCCGCACAGGCTTCGGGGGCATTGCTCTTCCTCGCGCACCCGGCCCGCGACGGCCTGCTCCGGGTCAGCCGCCAGACGGTCGACTACTTCGAATCGGTCGAGGCGGTCAACGGCTCCGATTCGCGGCTGCAGAACGTCGCCGCCACCGGCCTCGCCCACGGCTTTCGCCTCCCCGGCATTGGCGGGTCCGACGCGCACATCCCCGCCGAAGTCGGCCGCGCGGCAACGAATTTCGACGCCACCATCACGGATGGCGAGTCCCTGCTCGCCGCCCTCCGTTCGGGCGCATACCGGGCTGTTTCGCTCAAATAGCGCATCGACCCGGCGCCTTCGTACCGCCCCCCGGCGCCGGTGTTATCATCGAATCACATTCCCAAACGGGCAGACATGCCCCCAGACGAAGCAGCGGAGGTGGAGCCCATGGTCACGACCGGCTACCTCGAAAGAGACGTCACCGTAGGCAAACTGAAAATCCACTACCAGGAGTGGGGCGACGAGTCGGCCCCGGCCATCCTCATGCTCCACGGCTTCGGCGTTTCGGGTCACATGTTCGATGAGTTCGCCGAGCGCATGCAGGATCGCTTCCACCTCATCTCCGTCGATCAGCGCGGCCACGGCGACAGCGATTGGTCAGATGAAGGCGACTACAGCCGCGAGGCATTCGTGCGCGACCTCGAAGGCTTCCAGGCAAAACTCGGGATCGAACGGTTCGTGCTCATTGGCCATAGCATGGGCGGCCTCAACGCCGTCTCCTATACCGTCCGCCACCCTGAGCGCGTCCGCGCCCTCGTGCTGGTCGATGTCGGCCCCGAGTCCGCGAAGGAAGGCGTCGACAACATCACCCGTTTCACCCGCGGGCCGGACCAACTCGAGTTCGAAGAATTCGTCGAAATGGCCCACCGCTTCAACCCCCGCCGGACCGTCGAGAATATCCGCGACCGCATGCGCCACCGCCTCCGCCAGCTCGACAACGGCAAGTGGACCTGGAAGTTCGACGAGCGCTTCCGCAAGGAGGACTCGGGCCTCCAGATCGGCGGCCGCCTTTCGAACGATGAGACGTGGCAACTCTACCGCGACGTCCCGGTCCCGACGCTGCTCGCCCGGGGCGCGGAAAGCGATGTGCTCACGCAGGAAATCGCCGAGCGTGTTGCCCGCGAGATGCAGCGGGCGCGGCTCGTGGTCGTTCCCGCCGCGGGCCACAGCGTCCCCGGCGACAACCCGGATGATTTCACCGCCGCGGTCCGCGAATTCATCAACGACCTTGAGACTGGTCGCTTCGAACCCGCCGCCGCCGCCGAGCCTCCCGCACTGAACCATCTCTTGGAAGCCGACCAATCCGCCCGCCGGCGTCCCGGCATCATGACGCTCGTGATGCTCGGCGTTGGCGCGGCTGCCATCCTGTCTGGTGTGGCGCTGGTCCTCAACGGGCGCTCGAAGAAGCAGAAGAAGAAGACCACCGAAGCCCGCAAGCGTGCGGCACGTGTCGCTGAAAAGGTGGTCCATTCCGATATGGCGCGCCGCGTCGACCTGGACGAAGCGCAACAGCGCGCTACCGACCTCTCCCACGAACTGGCCCGCCTGAGCCGCCGCGGCATTCGTCAGGCCCGCACGGCCGTCGAAGAGGTCGAATTCGACCGCGCGCGTGAAGCGGCACTCGACGTCCTCCATGTGCTCGGGGAACGCACTCGCACCGCCCCCGAGACCGTCCGCCAGGCCGTCGAATCGGTCGACCGCAAGAAGCTCAAGAAGCGGGGGAAGAAGGCCGCGAAACAGAGCCGCTCGATCGCGACCAGCGGCCTCGGGATGGCCCTCGCGCTCGCCGGCCGCCTGATCGCCGGCAGGCCGAAGAAGAAGGCGCGCAAGAAGCGAAGGCTGCTTGGATGGCGGAGCTAGCGGTCAACGGCGCCACCATCGCCTACGACGACGTTGGCACTGGTGACCCGGCCTTTGTCTTCATCCACGGCTGGCTTTCGAACCGCAGCGTCTGGCGCCTCCAGGTCGCCGATCTCTCGCGCGATCTTCGTTGCCTCAACGTCGACCTCCGGGGCAGCGGCGATTCGTCGCGGATCCCGCCATTCGATGCCGCGACGGCGGTCGAAGACGTTGCCGCAGTCATCCGTCACGCGGGTGTCGCTCCCGCTGTGATTGTCGGTCACAGCTTCGGCAGCCTTGTCGCGCTCCTCCTGAATTACCGGCACCCGGAACTCGTCCTCGGGGTGGCGATGGGCGACCCGCCGCTCACCGCTGCCAGCGCCGGGCGGCTTGGCGACGCCGTTGCGATGGTATCGGAAGCCGGCTCCATGGAGGTCATGCGCCCGCTGGTCGAAAGCTTCTTCGCCGCCTCCACGCCCGCCCAGGTGCGCCGGGAAGTCTCCGAAATGGCCCTCGCCACCCCGGTCGACGTTGCGGCGGGCATGCTTTCGAACGCCGAAGTCTTCCGCGACCAGATGACCGAACTCATCCAGGCGGCCGACTTGAAGCCCTTCATGGCGATCTGGGCCGCCACTCCTCGCGGCAACCCCGAGGCGCTCCGCGAACGAACCCGCTTCCTTCGCCAGGAACCGGTCGCCGAGGCGGGCCACTTCTTTCAACTCGATCGTCCGGAGTTGACGAACGCGCTCCTCCGGGCGTTCGTCGATGACGTCCGCCGCGATCCCCGCCTCGCATCGAGCCAGGCAGAGCGAGGATCCTGACCCCGGCTTTACGCCGGGCGGCGTGGGCGCCGCCCGTGCCGTAGGCCGAAAGAACGCCGGCCGCTAAGGTATGGAGAATGGACTCCCGGCGGAAACCGTACCCTTCATCGCGCAACGGCCGTTCCGCCACCCACATAGGACTCGCGCCACGGCGTCGCAATCCCTGGTACCCCTGGTTCATCGCTTCGATAGTTGCCGTGCTCACGAGTGTCGCGGCGCTCACATTCGCGATCGCCTGCAGCAACGGTTCGTCCGGGGGCGCCCTATCGCCGGTGGCCTCCCCGTCAACCACCGCCCAGCCCGCAACGCCCGAGCCTACGCCCACAGCCGCGAACGCATCTTCGCCCACGCCGTCCTACACGGAGAACCTGCCCTGTAACGACATCCTCGTGCCCATCAACAAGACGCACTCGCTGTCGCGCGATTGCGTGCCGAACGACCTCGTAACGCTCCCGGCCAGCGTCGCCCAGGGTTCGCAGCAACTCCGGGCCGAGGCGTTCGGCGCCATCCAGGAACTCTTTGCCGCCGCCGCCGCCGACGGCTACCAGCTCTACGTCGTCAGCAGCTACCGGAGCTTCGACTACCAGAAGAACCTCTACGAGCACTACGTCCGCACCATCGGCCAGGCAGAGGCCGACCGCACGAGCGCCCGCCCCGGTCACAGCGAGCACCAGCTGGGCACCACCGCCGACGTCAGCAGTGCGAGCGCCGGCTACCAGCTCGAACCGTTCATCGGTACACCCGAGGCCGCATGGGTCGAAGCGAACGCCTGGCGCTTCGGCTTTATCGTCAGTTACCCGGACGGGACCGAGGAGATCACGGGATACACCTACGAGCCGTGGCACATTCGCTACATCGGGCAAGATTTGGCCCGCGAGGTCCAGGAAAGCGGCAAGACAATCCACGAATTCCTCCTCGCCCGCTGACCCAACCCCGGCTCGGTTGTCACCACGCAAAGCGGGTGACACACTCGCTCTGCTGAACGTTTCACATTGCAACGGAGGAATCATGGCTCCCATTACGTCCCCAACTGAAGAACTGCTGGTCGAGCAGGCCGACCACATTCTCACCATCACCCTGAACCGCCCCGATCGGCTCAATGCCATCAGCGGGCCCATGTTGAACGCCCTTTCGTCGACCCTCCAGGCCGCGAATATCGACCCCGACGTCCGCGTCGTCGTCCTCACCGGGGCGGGCCGTGGGTTCTGCGCCGGTCTCGACCTCAAGGACCAGGCCTCGGGCGATGGCCTGGGCGCCACGCGTGGCTATCGCCTCTTCGACCTCCACAACTCGCCGCCCATCGTCATCAACCGGATGGACAAGCCCCTCATCTGCGCGCTTAATGGCGCAGCCGCCGGCTATGGCATGGACCTCGCCCTCGGCTGCGACATCCGCATTGCCAGCGAACACGCCAAGATGGGCGCCGTCTTCGCCAAGCGCGGTGTGCTCCCCGAATCTGGCGGCTGCTGGTATCTTCCCCGTCTCCTCGGGTGGGCGCGGGCTGCCGAGGTCGCCTTCCTCGGCGACGTACTTGATGCCCGCCGGTCGCTCGAACTCGGCCTCGTCAACCGCGTCGTCCCGCACGATGACCTGATGGCCGAATCGATGAAAATCGCCCGCCAGATCGCCAACAACGCGCCCCTCAGCGTGCAGTCGACCAAGCGCATGATGCGGCTCGGCCAGGACGAAACGTTCGAGGCCGCCGTCGACCACATCTACCTGCAACTGCTCCCGCTCTTCCAGAGCGAGGACTTCAAGGAGGGCCTCAGCGCCTTCGCAGAGCGCCGGGAGCCGGTCTTCAAGGGCCGCTAAGCCCCCTGGCCAGCCAACAGCGCAGCACGGGCGCCGCTTCAACGGCGCCCGTGCCTATGCCTGGCCTGTCATTCCCTGCAGGTTGGCAGGGAGTTCCGCGGGTATCTCCGATACCGGCCGGGTCGCCAGCGAGACGGTGATGTCGAAGATGTCGCCCCAGGCCGCCTCGTAATAGTCGCCCGGCCCCTCGTCCTCGGCTTCCCAGACCAACACCACCTGTGGCTGGTCTGCCGGGGCGTTCACCCAGAATTCGCCGAGGACCGTCGCTCGCGGCGGGTGGTCGAAGGTGCGCCGGCGGTCAAAAGCCGCGAGCCCCTGGAGCGGGCTTGTATCCGGCTTGAACCGGAAATAGGCGACGTACAGAGGCATGCGGCGCAGTATACCCGGCGCCCGCGACCATCGGCCATGAGCCCCGAGTCTGTTAGACTGGCGGGGCCGGCGGCCGGTTCGATTCCGGCGTAGCCGAGCCCTGGAGCACCGATTGTATCGTCGAGTTTTCACCGGGATTGTCGAACGCGGTCAGACTTCCGCCTTCCTCACTGCCATGCGCCGGTCGGCCGAACACCAGGAGGGGCGAGGTATCCGCGCCCGCACCTCGGTCTGGGGCGCCATGACGGGCCAGACCAATGCCGTCATGATCTGCAGCGACTTCAACACCCTCGAAGAACTCGAAAAGTTCACCGACCTCGCGACAGAGGACTCGCGCTTTGCCGAGGTCAGGAGAGCCGTCCGCTCGCTCATGGTCTACGAAACCGCGGAAGTCTCGATCCACCGCCTCTCTTACCACTCCGAGGGCCTCATCTCCAGCGAAGACGCGACGCACCCCCGGCGCTACATGCGCACCCTTTCGGGCGAAGTCCTGCCCGGCCACCACCGCGACTTCGTCATGTCCATTTCGCAGGCGCTCGAATACCAGAAACAGCGCGGCATCGACGCCACCACCAGCGTCTGGAGCTCCATGACGGGTCACACGAGCGGCGTCGAGATCGTTGCCGAATTCGACTCCCTGGGCGAACTCGAGAAGTTCGACGAGATGGCCATGCAGGATGGGGAATTCGCCCGCCTCAGGAAAGAAACGCGCGAGACGATGGTCTTCCTCACCAGCCAGGTCGACATCATGCGCAACCTGCTCTGACCACTCGCTCGGCCGCAAAAAAAGAGCGACCCCACCGGGGTCGCTCTTTTACGTTTGGGTGATGGCTGTTAGCAGCAGGAGCGCGGCTGGCCGCTGCCGTCGGCGGTCTGGAAGCTGGAGCCGCAGGCACAGCCCTTCACCGCGTTCGGGTTGAAGATGCTGAAGCCGCTCTTCATGACGTCGTCGACGT
>DATBWD010000117.1:0-5930 GCA_036515015.1 Tepidiformaceae bacterium | reverse complement strand
CGGGGGCACTGGCCAGCGCCATGCTGAGCATCGGCATGCTCATCTCAGTGCTTTCAGACGGCCGCGCGAAAGCGCTCGCCATTAGCGTCCTGGCCTGGTTCGGGTTCGTGCTGTTCTATGACCTCGCAGCGATGGGCATGGCGCTGAGCCTGACGTCCTCGGGCGAGTCGTTGCTCGTCGCGGCCGTGGCCAACCCGGTCGAGTCGGTCCGAATCCTCGCGATCCTGAGCCTGGAGCCGGACCTGAACGTGCTGGGACCGCTAGGGGCTTACCTCAAGACGCAATTCGGGACGGCCGGGAGTTCGATGCTGCTCTCACTGGCAGTGCTGTTCTGGGCGGCGGTGCCGATGACCGCCGCAACGTTTGTCTTCAGGAAGCAGGACGTCTGACCCGGTCAGACCTCGACGATGAGCCGTTCGAGTCCCCGGAACGCGGGGACGCGCTTCCAGACCAACTCCTGCTCGGCGAGCCGCAGGTTCGGGAAGCGCGTGATCAGCGTCTTCACACCGATCTGCGCCTCCAGCCGCGCGAGCGGAGCGCCAAGGCAGTAACGCCGGCCACCGCCAAAGGCGACGTGGTCAATGTCCTCCCGGGTGACATCGAAATGGTGCGGATCCTTGTGGAGACTCGGGTCGTAGTTGGCGCCCCCGAGGGAGAGCGTGATCGACTGGCCCGCAGTCATCGGGCAGCCCGCAATAGGCCGGTCGTCGACCGTTATGCGGCCCGAGAAGGTTACCGGACCTTCGTAGCGAAGCATTTCTTCGACCGCATTGACGACGAGCGAGGGGTCGTCGCGGAGGAGTTGGACCTGGTCGGGGTGGCGGAGGAGGTTCTTCATCCCGTTGCCCAGCAGGTCAGTCGTCGTGACGTTGCCGGCCGCCAGGAGTAGCGCCACCATCGACAGCACTTCGTCGTCGCTGAAGAAGTCCCCGTTGTCCTCGGCATGGATGAGGGCGGTGATGAGGTCTTCGCGGGGGTTGGCGCGGCGCTCCGCGATGGCGGCCCGGATGTAGGCTTCGAACGCCTGGCCGGCGACCTCGGCCTTCTGCTTCGTCTCCTCGGAGGCGAACGGGTCGAAGCCGGCCGCGACCGTGGCGTCGGTCCAGCGCTTGAAGTCGGCCTGGTCGGCGGGGTCCACCCCGAGCATCTCGGCGATGACGATGGTGGGGTAGGGCTGGCAGAAGACGGCCATCAGGTCGAACGAGGACTGGCCTTCGACGGCATCGAGGAGTTCGTTGGCAATCTCCTCGATGCGGGGGCGCATCCGTTCGATGGCGCGCGGAGTGAACGCCTTGGAGACGAGTGATCGCAGGCGCGTGTGATCCGGCGGGTCGAGGAAGAGCATCGAGGGCTCCCGGTCCTGCCGCGCGCGCTGCCTGAAGATCTTGTTGAAGGTGTTTTCCGCGGCCTTCCGGGGGTCAACCGCCAGGTCCCTGTCGTTGAGGATGGCGTGGACGTCTTCGTAGTGGCTGACGATGTACCGGCCGAGGACGGGGTCGTGGACGATGCGGCCCGCCTCGCGGACGCGGGCGAGCAGGAGGAACGGATTTTCCTGGTAGTCAGGATTCAGCGGCGTCAGAGCAACGCCGAGGGGAAGGGGCTGGGACTCCTGCTGGCTCATGGGTACAACTCAATAGGTGGTATAGAACCAGAGCATACCCTACCCGAACTGCGTTCGCACTCCGTGCGGGCACCCAATGTATCGACAGGGGGAACGACCCCTACGGTATGACCGGGCGCATGGCAGGGATGAGCACCGACTAGTCACGCTTCCCGCATGTCGGAGTGGTTCGAACAGCGACCGGCGCTGCGGCCGCTCGCCCGGCGAGACTTCAGGCTGCTGCTCGGCGGGTCGATGCTTGTTGGCATCCTGACGCCGTTCCACCTGTTGACGCAGGTGCTATGGGCCAGCCAGGTCTACCCCGAGCGGGCGGTCCTCTACTCGGGAATCCTGGCGGCCAGCCGTGGCGCGGCGATGGTGATTTTCAGCCTCGCAGGTGGCGCCATCGCCGACCGCGCCGAGCGGCGCCGCCTGCTCCTTATTTGCGAGTCGCTCTCGCTCGGGGCCCACGCGGTCATCGCCGTGCTGATGCTGATGGCGCCGTTCGGAGAGGCGACCGTGGCGCTAGTGGCGCTCTGGACGTTCATCGCGGGGGCCGTGCAGTCGGTCGACTCGCCGGCCCGGAGTGCGAGCGTGCCAACCGCAGCCGGTATCGAAAACGTGGGGCCCGCGGTGGCGCTGATGTCGATTGCCAGCCAGGTAACGATGCCCCTCTCGATCCCGCTCGTCGGGGTGCTGAACGACCAGATGCACCCGGGAGCTGTCTACCTGCTTTCGCTTTCGGCGTGGGTGGGCATCCTGCCGCTCATCCTGATGCTGCGCTTCCGGAGCCGGGGTGGAGCGACCAGCCCGAAGGTGCTCAGGAACATTCGGGAGGGGCTGCGCTACTCACGCTCCAGCCGGCCGATCTTCGCGACGATTTCGATCGTGATCGCCGTGCAGCTGATCGGGCTGCCGGTGGCGACGCCGCTGGGGCCGATGTTCGAGATCGAGGTGCTCGACTTCACGCCGACACAGGTGGGCCTGATGGGGGCGACGTGGGGCCTGGGTGCACTCAGCGCAAGTATCACGCTCGCGCGCATGCGGTCGCTCACGCTGCGCGGGGGAACGCTTGCCTTCATGGCCATGCTCTTTGGGGTCGCGATTCTCGGCTTTGGCTACTCGCGGTTCGTCCCGTTGACGGCTGTTTCGGACTACACCATGGGCTTCGCGTTCACGGGGACGTCGCTCGTCGCAGTGACACTCATCCAGCGCCTCGTCGACGATTCGATGCGCGCCCGCGTACTGAGCCTCTTCCCGTTATCGCTCGGTTTTGCACAGGTCATGACTGCAATCTCCGGCGCGGTGGGACAGGCCATCGGGCTCGCCCTGCTGTTGCCACTGCTGGGATGGGTGGTGCTGGCGGCGTGCACCGCGATTATGTTCAGCTATCGCGAATTGCTTGGCGCGCGGCTCACCCCGCTGGCGCCGGAAGCGGCGCCGCCGTAAGCCAGTGCGTGACGCCGTCCGCGGCGCAGGTCCAAACTGTTACGACTGCCGCCACGCCGCAGAAGGGGATGACATGCGTTTTGCCGCCACCATCGAGATCAGCCCGGACACCGGGGCCCGAATGGATGCGCAGCCGGGAGGTCCGGGGCCAGCCATTCGCCAGTTGATGGAGCAATTTCGACCGGACTCATGCTGGGTCGCACTGGACCGGCGGGCGCTGTTCGTCGTGGCCGACTTCCCGGGCGAGAAGGACATAGCAGCGTTCATGGCGTTCGTCTCGGCCCGCTTCGAAACCTATCCGGAGATGACGCCGGTCGTGGATGTCCGGGAGTTTGGCGCGATCAGCCGGCACATCGCCGAGACGGTGCACGGGGGCGATCAGAAGGCACGCTGACTAGCCGGCGCGAACGTACTTCTCCCCGTCCCAGGTGATCCAGGCGCCGGCGGCGTCGGTGGTCTGGCCACGGACGTCGAGTTCGGTGCGAAGGATGAGGATCTCCTCGTCGGTGGGCGGTTCGAGGACTTCGACCTCATCGGCGACGAGTGGCTTCCACTCGCATTCGTCGAGGATCTCCTGGGTGGTGACCCATGGCACACGGGCCATAAGGCGGAGCCGACGGTCGAAGTAGTCGTAGACCGCCCAGGGGGTGACGACTCGCCAGGGGCCGGTGTCGCGAGGGAGGCCCGCCCGTTCGCGCGCACCGGGCGATCCATCGAGGAAGCCGGGCGAGGAAATGAAATCGACTTCGCGCACGAACTTGCGCTTCTCCTGGTCGGTGATGAGGATCGTGCGCCAGCAGCAGGCGGCGATCGTGTCGGCGCCGCCGGGGCCACCGAAGCGACGGGCGTTCTCCGCTCCGTATTCGCCGAGGACGGTGCTGTTGATGTTGCCGTGCTGGTCGACCTGGAGCGTGTTGAGGACGCCGTAGTCCATGTGGCCCAGCTGGGCGTGGATGCCGGCCGAGTTCATGGTGCCCCACGAGAGCGCGCGGTAGACCGCCCGGGAGGCGACCATCGTCATCATCGGCTCGAACGGGAGCAGCGGTTCGGGGGCGATGACGCCGTCTTCGGTGATGTACTGGGCGTCCGGGGCGTAAAGTTTCTTGCCGAGGAGTACCGAGTAGAGCGGTGTACCTCCCCCGGCGGCCCAGTAGGTCCGGCCGTCTTCGATCATCCTGGCGACGGTGCACATGGCGACTTCACGCTCGGAAAACGCTTCTGCACGAGTCATGCGCGGTAGCCCTCCCTGGCGGTTTCGCGCCGCCGCATCTCCATCAGTTTGCTGAAGCCGACCTGCTTTTCCAGCAGTTCTTCGAAGGTGTCGTAGGCAGTGACCCACTTTTCGACGTAGGGCGCGATCTTGTCCGTCATGACTGCTCCGAAGATTTCGATGACGGCGGCCGGGTCGGAGCCGTAGTAGCCGGGGCAGGTGCCCGGATAACTGCCGAAAGCGGATTCGACCACGGCATCGACGGCATAGTAGGGGATGCTCGTGGCGCCGGGATTCCGCCGGATCTCGTCGGTGCTGATGATCTCCTCGGCCGAGATGATGACCTTCTTCGAGGCGAGAGCCGACTCCACATCGGAGATGCCGGTGCCGAAGATGCGGGCGTTGCCGTAGACGTCGGCCTGGTGGGCGTGGATCACCGCGACGTCGGGGTTCAGGGCCGGGACGATCGTGATCGGGTCGCCGGTGTAGGGGTCGCGGACGAGTTTCGCGCCCGAGTGGTCGAAACCGTTGGTGCCGCCGAAGGAGCGCACCGGCAGGAAGGGGACGCCCATGGCGCCGGCCTGGAGCCGGAGCGTCATGATGACGTTGCTGTACTCATAGACTTCGAGCCGGCCCTCCCTGACAGCCCGCTGGATAACCGGGGTCGCCAGGAAGAAGCCGCAGTCGGCCTTCGTCGCGCAGCCCGCGCCGACGAGCAGTGCAACATCAACATAGGTGAACTTCCCGGCGAGCCAGAGGTCCTTCTTCTGCTGACGGATGATCTCATGGATGACGGCGTTGGGGCCGCGCATGAGGTAGTTGCATTCGTAGGTGAGGTAATCGCCGTCGGCGACGAAGCGGCTGACCGCCTCCTTCGCCGTCATGAGGCGCGGGGTGAGCGAGCGGTCCTTGTTGTCACGAATGTGGGCGCGGAACCCGTCGGGGTCGACGGGGTGGTAGCGCCCGGTCCCCGAAGCAAGGATCTCGATTGGCCGTTCGGGCGTTGGAGCGACGGTCATCTTTTCTCTCTCACCTCCACCACGGGGCCCCCGGGGTCAGCACTGTGGCCCCGGGACGCGGCTCTTCTTCTTAGCGGACCAGGATGGTCACGCACATGGCAGCCGCATCGGAGCCGATGGAGCCGCCGCCGTTGTGGGCCAGGCCGACGCGGGCGCCTTCAACCTGGCGGTCGCCGCTACGGCCCTGGAGTTGCTCGGTCAGTTCGACAATCTGTGCGATACCGGTTGCGCCGACCGGGTGTCCCTTGCGGAGCAGGCCGCCGGACGTGTTCACCGGGATACGGCCGCCGAGGCGTGTGGCACCCGATTCGACCAGCGGGCCACCTTCGCCCTTGGCGCACAGGCCGAGCGATTCGTAGGCCATGACCTCCGCGGGAGCGGAGGCATCGTGCAACTCGATCGCGCTAAGGTCTTCCGGGCCCAGGGCGGCTTCGGTGTAGGCTTCCTGGGCGCAGAGTTCGGCGGCGCCGATGTCCTCGCCGGCGTGGTCCCAGCCGGAATGGAGGGACATGGAGGCGATGCGGACGGGGTTCGAGATCCCCAGTTCGCGCGCCTTGCGCTCGCTAACCACGACCACGGCGGCAGCACCGTCGCCGATGGGGGAGCACATAGGGCGGGTAAGGGGCTCGGCGATCATCGGGGCGGCCAGCAC
>DATBWD010000116.1:0-2095 GCA_036515015.1 Tepidiformaceae bacterium | reverse complement strand
ATGGCCGCGCCCGGGCGAGTCCGCTAGCGTCCGTCGCGGGGTGGCCGCGGGCAGCGGCGCCGAAGGAGTTCGCGGTGAGACTCTGGCGATGGTTCTGGGGCGGGTTCGCCATCGGTGCGGCCATCGGCATCCTGCGCAACTTCACCGCCTCGCTCTACTGCCTCGGCTGCCTCGTGGGGATGTTCTTGCTCGTCGCCCTGCTCGTGTTCTGGAACTACCCGCAGGTGGTGGTCGGGGTCATCGTGCTCATCATCGTCCTGCGCGTGCTGACGAAGTCGAAGCAACAGCCGCCGCCGTCGCCGGGGTCGCCAACCGTCGAGCCGCAGCCGCCGGTCGAGGCCCGCCCGCTGGCGGTCGAGCCCGGGGCTGCCATCGCCAGCGAACCGTCACCACCGGCACCCCGGCGCAAGAAGTGGGACGGCCCCTACATCCCTCCGCGAAAGCGCCGGCCGGAGTGACCCGCCGGGCCATCATCCGTGCGGCGACAGTCGGTCACTCCCGCCGGGAACGACACCGTCGGGATACAATGCCCCCGGCGACCTGACCTCGCGCAACGTCGTTGGCATGACTCGGCCGGGCAACTTGCTGCCGACGGAACGGGCGTTGCGCTGACTGGACGGAGGACACCACCGGCCCACCGGCAGCTTCGCAAAAGGAAGACATGGTGCTGAGAGCTGACACGGTTTACTTCGGTGCACTGCTGCTCGCCGCAGTCGCATCGAAGGAACTCTGGGGTTTTCCCGTGAACCCGCCACCTGGCTACGGCGGTCAGCCACCGCGCTGGTGTGGTCTTCGATGAGCCAGCAGCAGTCGGAAAAGCGGTTCGCCGTCCACACTGATCCGGTGTGGCGTGAACGGTCCAACTTCATCATCCACGCCGAGCTCGGTGAGCAGGATCTTCTTGGACGTTTCGAGCAATTGTGGACTCGACAGGTCGGGGAGGACCGCTTCGAAGTATGCTGCATCCCGTTCTTCTTGTACGACGTCGCTTTGGGTGACATCGTCGCGACGGTACCGAAAGGCGGACATCAATACGTCCTGGAGGGTGTTGTCGAGCCTTCGGGAAGGTTCGTCTTTCGGGTCTGGTTCGGCGGGTCGTTTCATCCTCGGGAGGAGATCGCTGAACAGTTGACGCAACTCGGCGCCTTGCTGGAGTGGTCGTCGGTCAACTTGCTGGCGGTCGATGCTGCCGATGCACTGCAAGCGCAGCGTGTCGCCGACTTCCTGCAGGAACGCAGGAATCGCGGCCAGCTTCTTTACGATACCGGCCGCTCAGCGTGACGTCCCCACCTCCTCCCACCGCAAGCCCACCCCCACACACCACGATGCCGGCCCCGAAGGACCGGCACCCTGTGTTCGTTTCGATGTCCGCGAGGCCTACGGGCGGACGCCCTCCAGCTTCGCCAGCTTCACGGCGTTGAAGAGCGCGAGGCCGGCGTACCACTTCACCCGGATGCGCGACGCGTCCTTCGTCTCCAGGCTGCCGACCCGCTCGACCGTCAGCCCGCCCGGGGCGGTCAGGCCGCTCAGCCCGCCTTCGCCGAACTGCATCGCGTAGATGCTGCTGCAGTCGCTGCTCGTCCCGACGGTCTGGTCGTCGGCGATGTAGTCGTTCAGGCCGATGGGGATGCCGTCGTAGAACTGGAGCATCCCGCCGAATTCGTCGCGGTCGGCTTCGAGGAACGAGCCGCTCGTCCGCGCGAGGATGTTCAGGCTGCGGCGGCTGCGGCGGCTCATCAGGAGCAGGTCGGGCTTGCCGCCACGCACCTTGTCGACCAGTTCGTCGAGCTTTTCGAGCGTGAGCGAACCGCCGTTCACGCCCATGCTGACCGCCTGGCCTGCTTCGACCAGCGCATCGAGGCCGTCGAAGCTGTCGGGGTTCACGACCTCGTCGCCGTTGACGAACGTGTCGTCGAACAGCGCCTGGACGGCCCGCGACTTCAGCTGGACGACCGCCGCCTCCAGGTCCTGGATGTTCGAACGGGTGGACTTGAGGAAGTTGTCGATGTCGGCATCGCCGCCGAGGATCTTGAGCGTCGCGGTGGCCTGGGTGAAGGTCGGCGTGTCTTCGGCCCAGGTGTCGCCGACGTCGTAG
>DATBWD010000115.1:0-3784 GCA_036515015.1 Tepidiformaceae bacterium | reverse complement strand
TCGTCGGCGAATCGAGCGCGGGCACCCCGTTGCTCTCCATGAACGCCTTCATGCTGTCCGCCAGCCCCTTCGGCGCGAAGTACCGGTCTTTAATGACCTCTGCGTCCTTCTCGTGGATGACCACATCGCAACTGCTCAGTCGCTTCAGACGCCCCGCCATCCCGTAGTGGTCCGGGTGCACATGCGTGATCACGAGTCGCGTAATGTCATTCGGGTGCGAACCATGCTCCTTCATCCCCTCTTCGAGCGCCTGGTACGCGCTGTCGGTGTTCCAGCCGCAATCGACGAGCACCGTGTCGTCGCCGTCCTTAATCAGGTACGGCAACACATAAGGCAGGCCCTTTGTCACCCGCGGGTGGTCCTGCAATTCGATGCGCAATCGCTTTGCGTCTTCCGTGGTGAACTGGGGAAACGGCGTCAGGAGCTGGTAAATCCCGTCGAGGATCTTCAAGTGGCATGCCTCGGTCTTGGCTCGCCGTACCCGGCAGGTTTGGCGGCGGGTCCCCGGCGTCAGCGGGGCGTGTCGCTCATCCTACGGGGTTCCCATAGGCCTCGCAAAAAGCCGGCAGGCCGGGCTTAGAACCCGAAGCGACGGCCCACTTTCCCCGCATCGATGAACCGGCTCAACACCCACGTCACCACCGTGATGATCAGCGCCCCAAGGAACGCGTCCAGGAATCCGTCGATGTCGAACAGTATGCTGTCGAACTTCCCCGCGATCCACGCCGTCAGGCCCAGCATCGCCGCGTTCAGGACCAGCACGAACAGCCCCAGTGTCAGGATCGTCAGCGGGAACGAAAGCACCAGCAGGATCGGCTTCACCAGCGCGTTCAACAGCCCGAGGATGAGCGCGACCACCACGATGCTCTGCCACCCCTCCAGGTGAATCCCGTCGATCAGTTCGGCGGCCACCCAGACCGCCACCGCCAGCATTGCCCAGCGAACAACAAATCCCACGATGCGTTCCCCCGGTGTCGGCCGTCGCACGGCGCCCATCGCAACGAAGACGGCTCTCATAGTTGCTCCGAAAATAGAGTGTACTGCGTTGAATTGCCCCCTGTAACAATGTTGACCCCCGCGTCCCCCAGAAGGCGTGGAAATCGGTGTTTCAGCGGGCGTTTGCACCCTCCACCCGCGTGAAAACACGCGATCAATGGTCGGATGTCCATCCGACGCGGACCGAACGTCCCTAGGTCGATAGTCGGACCGGTGTTAGTGTCGATTCAGGTAACTGGTCTTGCCAGTGTCGGGGAGCGATGGATTGCGACGCCAGGTCCTGCCCGCTATTGATGTAGTACCCCGCCCGGGCCTCCTCGCCCGCTGGCGGCGGCCCTACCGGCTACTGAACGCCGTTGTCGTACGCCTGCGCAACCCTGAGTTCTGGTACGTCCATGGGCTGATCGCCATCGCCACGATCGGCCACTACATCATGGAAGGCGGCCTCTCGCAGACCGCCCATGGCACCAGCTACATCCACCACATCCCCGTCATTCTCTACACCGTCCCCATCGTCTACGCCGGCCTCCGCTTCGGCTGGGAAGGCAGCCTGCTCGCCGGCGCGTGGGCCACGCTTCTCGTCGTGCCGAACACCATCATCTGGCACCGCGAGCAATTCGCCTGGCTCGTCGAACTCACCCAGATGTTCATCGCCATGGCTGTCGGGGTCGTGGTGGCCACACTGGTCATGCGCGAGGAACGCGCCCGCCGCCGCGCTGAGGTACTCGCTGAACGGCTCCAGCGCGTCAACCGCATGATCCTCAGCAGCCAGGAAGAAGAACGCCTCCGCATCTCCCGCGACCTCCACGATGGCCCCGTCCAATCACTCGTCTACCTCTGCCACCAACTCGATACTTCCGCCGACTCCGCAGGCGACCCCGGCGGCGCAGCGAACTTCGCGGCCGCTCGCGAGTCCGTCGAGGACGTTCTCGCCGAAGTGCGCCGGTTCAGTCGCGACCTCCGCCCCTCCGTCCTCGATGACCTCGGCCTCAAGGCCGCACTCGAATACCTCGTCAGGTCGGTCAGCGAGGAAGAACTGGTACAGGCCCGCTTCGTCGTGCGGGGGGAATTTCAACGCCTGCGGGCAGAGGAAGAACTCGCCCTCTTCCGCATCGCCCAGGAGTCCCTTCGCAATGTCAGCCGCCACTCCGGCGCCAGCGAGGCCACAATTGAACTGGACGCCCCCGCCGCCGGCACACTCTGCCTCCGCATCACCGACAACGGCTGCGGGTTCGACCCTGGCGTCTCGATGAACGAACTCAGCGTCCGTGGCCACCTCGGCCTCAACGGCATGTACGAACGCGCGCGGCTCATCGGCGCCCGCCTCGCCATCCAGACGGCGCCGCAGTCCGGCACCGCTGTCGAAGTGACGCTTCGGCGCGACCTCCAACCGGGTGAGCGCTACGCCGACGAGAAGGTCCTCAGCGGCTGGAACCGCTCCGCGCCGTCCGGCTGATTCGTTCGCGCCTCGGCTCGTACCTGTAAGAGCGGAATTGGTATAATGCTCTTAGCGGTATCCCGCCGCCGTTGTCCCCCGGAGTATCCCAGCTTATGACCATGCCGCCCGCGTCTTCCAACATCAGGCCGATCGGTCTCGAGACGGAGATGCGCACGAGCTACCTCGATTACGCCATGAGCGTAATCATCTCTCGTGCGCTCCCCGATGTGCGCGACGGACTGAAGCCCGTCCAGCGCCGCATCGTCTGGGGGATGTTCGATGGCGGTGCCCGCGCTGGAGCCGGTTACCGCAAGTCCGCCGGCATCGTCGGCGACGTCATGGGCCGCTACCACCCCCATGGCGACGGCCCCGTCTACGAGGCCATGGTCCGCATGGCGCAGGAATTCTCCATGCGCTACCCCCTCGTCGACGGCCAGGGCAACTTCGGCAGCGTCGATGGCGACCCTCCCGCCGCCATGCGCTACACCGAAGCACGCATGTCCCCCATCGCCGAAGAACTCGTCGCCGACATCGACCAGAACACTGTCGATTTCAACCCCAACTACGACGGCCGCTTCTCGGAGCCGATGCCGCTGCCGGCCCGGCTGCCCAACCTCCTCCTCAACGGCTCGTCCGGCATCGCCGTCGGCATGGCCACAAATATCCCCCCGCACCACCTCGGCGAACTCGTCGACGCTGTCTCGATGCTCATCGATAGCCCCGAATCAACCCTCGATGACCTCCTGACCGTCGTCAAAGGCCCCGATTTCCCCACCGCTGGCATCGCCCTCGTCGGCAAGGACCGCGAACAGGTGCGCCTCGCCTACGGCGAAGGCCACGGCCGCATCACCATGCACGCCCGCACAGCGCTCGAAGAGAGCGCCCGCGGCGGCCGCACCCAGATCGTCGTCACCGAACTCCCCTACCAGGTCAACAAGGCCACCCTCATCGAAAAGATCGCCGACCTCGTCCGCGACCGGAAGATCGAGGGCATCGCCGACCTCCGCGACGAGTCCGACCGCAACGGCATGCGCATCGTCATCGAACTGAAGCGCGAAGGCTCCGCCGCCCAGATCAAGAACCTGCTCTACAAGCACACCGCCATGCGTTCGACCTTCTCGGTCAACATGATGGCGATCGTCAACGGCGCGCCCCGCCGCCTCGGCCTCAAGCGCGCCCTCGAGCTCTACATCGACCACCGCCGCGAAGTCATCCGCCGCCGCAGCGAATACCAGCTGGAAAAAGCTCGCGAGCGCGAGCACGTCCTCCAGGGCCTGCTCAAGGCGATCGACATCCTCGACCAGGTCATCGCGACCATCCGCGCGTCCGCATCGGCCAGCAACGCCCTCG
>DATBWD010000114.1:0-4134 GCA_036515015.1 Tepidiformaceae bacterium | reverse complement strand
AGGTTCGGCTGCTCGAAGATGCGTTGCTGCCCCTCCTGCGGCAATAGCGCGACATACCACTGCCACTGCGCCCCGACCATCGCCGCCCATCCGGTTGAGCCATCTATGCGGGCGAGCGCCTCGACCACCTCCCCTCCCGCCAGCGGCTCCATCTCCAGCCCGCCCACAGCGGCCGGGGCCAGCATCCGGAAGAACCCCGCATCCGCCAGCGTTTCTGCCAGCTCGCCCGGCAGCTTTCGTTCCTGGTCCATCCGGGGGATCTGTCGCCTGATTTCGTCCTCGAGCTCGCCCGCCGCAACGAGCAACGCGTCACGGTCGCCTGCCGTGCCTGCGTCGAGTCCCACTGTTTTCGCTGTATTTTGAGCTATCGCCATTCCCTCACCTCCGCCGGTGTCATTCCCAGAGGCTATCGCCGGCCCCTACAACCGCCATCCACGAGAACCTGCACGGCACTCTACAGGAAAACCCTTACCCCGTTCGTGCCGATACGAGGCCGAGTGCAATCGCCTGCCTGGCGGCATCGGCCCGGCCCCTCGCACCCACCTTCCCGTAGATGTTCGCCACATGCCGCTCAACCGTCCCCACCTCTATCCGCAGGTTCGCCGCGATCGACTTGTTCGATTCGCCCAGCGCGATCAGCCGCAGGACTTCGCGCTCCCGCCGCGTCAGCTCCGCGGTGGGTTTCTCCGGTGAACGCGGGGTTCCGGGCTGCCGCCCCTCCACGAAGTCCAGTATCGCCTCCACCACGTCTCCGGAATCGCGGATGAAGGGCTCATGTTCGTTCCCCTCGAGCAAATGCAACGATGCCCCGGGCGCCAGCGCGGCTATCTCCTGGGCGTTCTTGGGTGACACCGCCGGGTCACGCCGGTTGCCAAGCACCAGCACCGGGACCTTGATGGTCGATAGCGCTTCGCGCACGTCGAGACTGCGCAGGTGGTCGAGCAGCCGGATCGCCATCTCAGCGGTCGCCGCCTGTCGCTGGAAGCGGCTGAACCAGCGGAGGTCATAGCCGCTACCGTTGGGCAGGAATATCGAAGCGAACGTCCGCGAGCCGAGCCCCCAGTCCGCCGCGATGAGCTTCTTCAGCGCATCGTGGGCCTCTGCCGTCGCAAGGTTCCCGCCGCGCGCGAAGCTGGATAAGAAAACGACCCGGTCGACGCGCTCCGGGAAGCGGGCGGCAAACACTGCCGCCGGCGGGCCCCCAAACGAGTAGCCG
This sequence comes from Tepidiformaceae bacterium, assembly GCA_036515015.1. Taxonomy (GTDB): domain Bacteria; phylum Chloroflexota; class Dehalococcoidia; order Tepidiformales; family Tepidiformaceae; genus DATBWD01. Next base: position 2,918 of record DATBWD010000114.1, on the reverse strand, counting down.
ATGAGGGTCGCCTTCTCGATGCCGGCAGCGTCCAGCACGGTCTCCAGTTGCTGCACGTCGTTCTCGAGCGACGGCTCGATGCCATCGCGGTCGGATAGTCCACAGCCCAGCCGGTCATACCAGATGAAGCGATTCCTCGCCGACAGTTTGTCCCGCGCGCTCTTGGCTGCCGGGTGCGTCCACAACTCCTGGACGTGGCACAGCCAGCCGGGCACCATCACGATGGGCGGCCCCTCCCCGGCCGCCGCCCACGCAACCTGCCCGCCCGATGGCAAACGGCAAAAGCTAATCTGGGGGCCCAATCCGCTTCCTCCGGCCGCTAATGATACCCGTTCTCCCGGTCGGCTCCGGCAAAGCAAGAAGGGCCGCCCCACCGGGACGACCCCTCGCATCAGCCAACCAGCCAGGTGGCGCCTAGATCGCTGCCACCCCTCGCTCCCGTGTCCGCACCCGGATCACGTCCTGCACTTCGGAAACGAAGATCTTCCCGTCGCCGATCTCGCCGGTCGCCGCGTTGTCGAGAATAGCCTCGATGACCTTTTCCGCGTCGCCGTCGTCGACCACGATGAGCAGCCACACCTTCGAAAGGTAGTCCACCTTGTACTGGCGCCCCCGCCACTGCTCCGTGATGCCCTTCTGCTTCCCGTGCCCCTTCACCTCCGCCACGGTGATGCCGGGGTAGCCGAGTTCCTCGAGCGCATCCTTCACATAGGCCAACCGCGCCGGCCGGATGATCGCCTCTATTCGCTTCATGTCCTTCGAACAGTCCTCTCGTTGTCTCGGTGCCGGGGGGTGGCCCGTTCGAGGCGCACCCCCGCAGCCATTCTAGCCCTGGCTCACGCCCGGCCGCCCGGGTGAAAGCGCCTCGTGGCCCTGGAGCGCGAACTCCGCGGTGCCCGGCGCCCCAACCCCGGTGAAGATGCCGGGGCCCGTCGGGCCGAAGTCCGGGTAGGCGTCGATGCCGTGCTCGTCCAGGTCGAGACCACGGTCCTCTTCCTCTGGGCCCACTCGCATGCCGATCGTGAACTTGATGGCGGCAAACAGGATGAATGCCGTCACCGCAGTCCAACCCACGATCGCCGCGATGCCGATGGCCTGCATGCCCAGTTGTTCGGCGCCCCCGCCCAGCAGCAGGCCATAGGAACTCGGGTCCGAATAACCGGCCCGCTCCATGCCCGCCTGTGACGAGAACAGCCCGACCGCCAGCACGCCCCAGATGCCCGCCATGCCGTGCACCGAGACGGCGCCCACAGGGTCGTCGACCCGCACGTTGTCAATCAGGCGCACGCCGAAGAACACCACCAGCGACCCGACGCTACCGATAACGACCGCAGCCCAGGGGTCGACCGTGGCGCAACCCGCGGTGATCCCGACGAGGCCGCCAAGGACACCGTTGATCGTCAGGCCGGCGTCATAGCGGCTGGTCAACAGCTTCGAAGCCACCACCGCGACGAACGCACCCGCGCCTGCCGCCAGCGTCGTGTTCACAGCCACGAGCGCCGCCAGGTCTGCCAGGCCGCCCGAAAGCCCGAGCGTCGAGCCGGGGTTGAACCCGTACCACCCGAACCACAGGATGAACATGCCGAGCACGGCAAGCGAGATGTTGTGACCGGGAATCGCGTTGATCTCCCCGTCCCTGCCGAACTTTCCGCGCCGGGCGCCGAGGAGAATAGCCCCCATCAGGCCCGCGACGCCGCCAACGGTGTGCACCACGCCGGAGCCTGCGAAATCGACGTAGCCGTTCGCGAACAGCACATCCTCTTTGAACGGCGAAAGCCAGCCATTCGCCGACCACGCCCAGTGAACGACCACCGGGTAGATCAACGCCGTGATCACGACCGTGTAAATGAGGTATGCCGAGAACTTGAGCCGTTCGGCCAGGGCACCGGCCACGATCGTAGCCGCTGCCGCCGCGAACGCGAACTGGAAGATCCAGCTTGCGTAGTCATCGAACCCGACCAGGAACCAGTCCCCCGAGCCGAAGAGACCGTTGCTCCCGCCACCCATGCCATAGGCGATGGCCCAGCCGACCATCCAGAACGAGACCGCGCCCACACAGGCGTCGATCATGTTCTTCATCAGGATGTTCGCCGTGTTCTTCGCGCGGACGAAACCGGCTGTCACCATCGCGAATCCCGCCTGCATGAAGAAGACGAGGAACGCACAGAGCAGCAGCCACGCCGTATCCACGGCGTGAATCAGGTCGAGCAGCGCTTCATCGCCTGCTGGTTCTTCCTGTGCAAAGGCGCTCGAAACGAGCGCCAAAGCAAACAGGGCCCCGGACAGCACGGCCAATGGCCGCCGGAGACGAGTCAATCTTCTCGGCATGGAATGCCCCTCGGGTAAGCGTAGGGAGGGTTCCCTCAGCTCCGGAGGCTATGGGCCGGGGGTTACTGGCCCGTTTCACGCGTATTTCCAGCGTGTTTCGAAACGAACCGTTCACATCGGCGAAATTAGCCGCCCGCGAGGATCTCCCGCAGCGCACGGCACACCTGGTCAACCTCGTCGTCCGTCAGTTCCGGGTACATGGGCAGGCTCAGCGCCCCCTCGAAGAGGCGCTCCGCGACCGGGAAGTCGCCCTTCTGCCAGCGCCCGAGGTTCTTGTACGCCGAGTGGTAGTGCAGGGGGATGAAGTGCACCGACGTCCCGATTCCCCGCTCCCCGAGCTTCCGGATCACGTCGTCACGCGCCACCGGCGAAGTCTCGTTCTTCACCCGCACCATGAACAGGTGCCAGGGGTGCCGGTGCTCCTCGCTGAACGACGGCAGAATCAGGTGTTCTTCGTCGCGCAGGTTCGCGAAGTACCGTTGCGCCACCCGCGTCCGCTCCTCGATGAACGACTCCAGCCGCTGAAGCTGGCTCCGCCCCAGCGCCGCCGCGATGTCCGTCAGGTTGTACTTGAACCCGAACTCGCGGAT
>DATBWD010000113.1:0-20699 GCA_036515015.1 Tepidiformaceae bacterium | reverse complement strand
GTGGGAAACGGTGGCCCTCCTGGGCGAGGCCGACTTCCACGTCCTGCATCTGGTGTCTAAGGGTCTGTACGGGTACAGCGCCTCGCAACGACAGCTCATGTTTTCTGAAGACCTCGTCACGTGGGAGATACGAGGCTCGCTCGACCTCTACGCGCTGGTGGCCGACCCGAAAGATGACAACCACCTCATCGCCGCCACCCCCCAGGGCGTGGCCATCAGCGACGACGGAGGGAGGAGGTGGCGCATGCAGGCAGGTGCGCCACCTATCACGGTCCTCGTATGGGGCGCGCTCCGGAAGCCGGTCGGCATCACCCGTTTTGGGCAGGTCGTCGTGCTGAACGAAGAGTCCGTGTGGGAAACGGTGTTTTCCTTCCCCGCGGCGCCCGAGGCGCTTGGCCTCCACGAAAAGACGCTGCTGGCGAGCATTCACGGCCAGGGCATCTGGCAATCGGACGACGGCGGGGAAACGTGGGAGCAGATCATGCCGCCGCAGCCGCCCTCATATCCGAGGTAACGGAACGACCGAACGGCGCCACGCAGGCGTTTCGGTGGGCCAGAGAGAAAGGTGAAGTGAGGGGCGGACGACGGGGTTTCGTCCGCCCCAGTTATCGCAACGACTGGAGAGGTAATTGGGGTCGCTGCTACATTCACCTTACTTATGTCGCATCCAGATTGAAAGCGATGTTCACCTGATCTTGACCCGGATTCGCGCGGTTGGCATGACGCTGCAAGTCGGGTCGCCCGGCCGAGCACGTTACGGCAAGGCCGGGGCATCTAGCCTTCGATCACAGGGCCGCGCACGAAGTCGCGGTCACTCTGCACGAGGTTACAAATGAATCCGATCCAGCTACTCAAGAACGACCACCGCGAGGTCAAGAAGATGTTCCGCGATTACGAGAAGGCGACGGACACCAGGAAGAAGCAGGAGATCGCCGAAAAGGTCTTCATGGAGCTAGAGGTCCACGCGAAGATCGAAGAGGAGATCTTCTACCCCGCCGTGCGCGAGCAGGGCAAAGACGAGACCAAGAAAGTGGTGGCCGAGGGCCTCGAGGAGCACCACGTCATGGACGTGCTTATCCGTGAGCTTCGCCGGCTTGACGCAAAGCAAGAGGAGTTCGACGCCAAGTTCAAGGTCTTGACCGAGAACGTCGAGCACCACATCGAAGAGGAAGAGACGGAAATGCTCCCGGAGGCCGAGAAGACGCTCAAGAGCGACCTCGACGAGATCGGCCAAAAGATGATGGCGCGCAAGGAAAAGCTGCTCGCGGCGGCATCGAAGTCCGCCTAGTAGCGGGTCGTGTTGGGGGCTCCGTGGCGGAACGGGGCCCCTTCGATGCCGCCGCGCGCTCAGCGGCGAGCACCGTCGGCCAGGGAATGCATATGGCTCTGCCAGGCAAAGACGACCATAATCCCTCCTCGGGCCTCAGGCCGGGAAGCACCGTGGCGACCGCGGACGGGGAGGTTCTCGGCAGTCTGAAGGAGGCGACGGAGACGTCGTTCAAGGTCGACGCGGAGAACGCACGCGACTACTGGCTCAACCGCGATACGATCGCCTCAGCGGAGGCGGGCGCCCTCCGACCGCCGAGGGCCGCTCGCGGGGCGGACGGACGCACCTCATGACTACCTGCGGGCCGGGGCGGTGACTGAGCCAACCGAGTCCCGGCTTGTCTACGATTGCGTCGTCGTGGGAGGTGGCCCGGCGGGGCTGACCGCGGCACTGCAGGCGGCGCGGTACAACCGGCGCGTCATCCTGTTCGACAGCGGGATGGGCCGCTCGACCTACAACCAGATCAACCACAACTACCTCGGGTTTCCCGGCGGCCTCGCGGCGCGGGAGTTGCGCGCACTCGGGCGCAAGCAGCTTTCCGCCTATCCGGTCGCGATCATCGACGAGCCGGTGGTGGCGGCGTGTCTCGAAGGAGACCTGGTGCGCGTCCAGAGTGAGGAGTCCGGCCCGTTCTGGGGCAGGACAGCCATCATCGCGACCGGGGTACGCGACCGCTTCCCAAAATTCCCGGAGTGGGAGCGGTTCGTGGGGAGGAGTTTCTTCTGGTGCATCACGTGCGACGGGTACAGCACGCGAGGGAAGAACATCGTCGTCGTGGGGAACGATAGCGACGCCGGCGTGACGGCCCTCCAGTTCCTGCAGTTCACGAACCAGATCGTTCTTCTCACCAACGACGCTGAACTGGCGATCGACGAACGGGTCTGCAGCGAGCTCGAGCGGGCGAACATCCCGCTCGTCGTCGATACCATCAAGCGCGTCGACGGCCACGATGGCATCGTGGGGCAAATCCAGCTCGACAGTGGGCGCAGCCTCCACCCCGATTTCTTGTTCAACCTCCAGGGCAGCGCACCGAACAGCGAACTGGCGGCCAGTCTCGGCGTGAAGCTCAGTAACAGTGGCTACATCGTCACGGACCAGGAGCAGCGGACCAACATCGCGAACGTCTTTGCCGCGGGGGACGTGACCCGGGACCTGTCTCACCAGGTCGCCACAGCCGTCCACGAGGGGAACACTGCAGCCCAGGCGGCGAACTACTATCTCTACCGGCCAGAACAGCGTCACGAGACCTACGCGTAAGACTCCCGGTCTTCACGAAAAATCACGGACGTCCCGCTCAGCGAGCGGACATATCTGCGGCCAGCCTCTGCCTGCTCCAGGTGCCAGCGATCGTCCTCGAGGTCCCGCTCGAAGCGGCGAAGGTTGGGCGCGTCCGGCAGTGTGGCGGTATGGAAGCCCTTCGTTTCGGCGTATGTGACGGCGCGGGAGGTCATCCACAACTCGAGCCGTCTGCCTTCGTAGCCGCGACGGAGAACCGGCGCCTCGACGGCGGCAATCCCCGGGGCCGCTTCTCGCACACCGATGACGCCTACCACGCGGTCGCCGTCTGCGGCCACGAACCAGCCGGGCTGTCGCTGCTGCTCGAAGAACCATGGATCCCGCCCGGTTAGCTCAGCGATCGCGGCAGCGTCTTCGCGACGCTGCTCCCGCACGGTCAGAAGGGGCAAGCGCTTTTCGAGGACGAGGAACCGTGTCGAGTCGACAACCTCGTGGGAGACGGGCATGTACCCCCACCGGTGAAACGCCCCGGCGGGCGAGGGGTCCTCGGGTACCCGCAGGCGAAGAAGCCGAAGGCCCGCGTCCTGGGCGGATTGCTCGACGGCGCGAAGGAGCGCCTGTCCGGCGCCGCAGCGCGAGGCGGCAAGCATGTCGAACCAGCCGACACCTTCTTCGTCCCAGGTCCGGATGACGCCGACGACTTCTTCGTCGAACGTGGCGACCAGCAGGTTGTAGCCGGTCTGTGTCAGGACGGCGATGGAGTGTTCATCAGCGGCGGGAAAGGCCCAGGCACAATCGGGGCGGCGGCCGAGGATCTGGCGAAGGACGGCGGCGATGCCGGGGGCATCGTCGGTTGTGGCCTTGCGAACGTTGAGAGCGGAAGAGCGGGGCATCTGTCGAGTATAGGGCGAGACAGTTCAGAACCGAGCGGAGGAATCCGAGGCTGCTTTGCGTCCGAAGTGGGTTGCTTTATTCAACTCTCTCCCCTAGAGTTCGTTGCATGATAGAACCGACACCGGTAACGAGCAGTGAGCGGGGCGGGCGCCGGGCCGGAGCCATCTTCGCGGTGACCGCCCTGGGCTCGTTCATGGCCGCCCTGGACCTCTCCATCGTGAATGTAGCGTTTCCCGACCTTGCGGCCTCCTATCCCGAGGCGAGCCGTGCCGCCCTGGCGTGGGTCATCACGGCATACGCCATCGTTTTCGGGTCGCTGCTCGTTACGGGAGGGCGCACGGCTGACCGGCTCGGGGCGCGTCGAACGTTTCTTGGCGGTATCGCCATCTTCCTCGCGGGGTCGGTGCTGTGTGGAATGGCTCCGACGCTCCCTGTGCTCATTGCGAGCCGCGTGCTGCAGGGGGCCGGGGCGGCGCTCCTGTTGCCCTCGTCGCTCGCGCTCCTCATCGGCGCCTTTCCGCCGGAGCGCCGTACCCAGATCGTCGCGCTCTGGGGAGGAATTGGCGCGCTGGCGGTGGCAACCGGTCCGTCGCTTGGCGCGGCCATCGTCTCAGCCGGCGGGTGGCGCTGGGCGTTCTTCGTCAATGTCCCCGTCGGGCTCATCGTGGCGCTGGTCGGGCGGCGCGTGCTCGCCGGGTCCCATGGCAACCGGACCGGCGGACGTCCCGACTATTTCGGCGCCGTGATGATCTCCACGGCCATGGCCGCACTCGTGCTGGCGCTCTCCGAGGGGCCAACGTGGGGTTGGGCGGACTGGCGGATCATCGGGGCGCTGGGAGCAGCCGCGCTTATCGGAGTGGCCTTCGTCATGCGCTCACGGCGGCATCCCGAGCCTGTTGTCGACCTCTCGCTGTTTCGGCAGCGATCCTTCGTGGTCGCCAACGCGGCGACGTTCGTGTACGCGTCGGGATTCTTCGCGATGCTGCTGGGCAACATTCTGTTTCTGACCGGCGTCTGGGAGTACTCGATCATGCGGGCCGGCCTGGCGGTAACGCCGGGACCCCTCGTCGTGGCTCTGGTTGCGGGCCCGGCCGGGAAACTTGCCGGCCGCATCGGGTTCCGGCCCCTGTTGCTGGCCGGCGCAACCTGCTTCGCCGGCGGGCTTAGCTGGTATGTCGTTCGCGTAGGCGCCACGCCGGATTATGTTGCGCAGTGGCTACCCGGCACGCTCATCGTGGGCCTGGGCATCGGGCTGACCTTCCCGGTCCTGAGCGCGGCCGCAGTATCGTCGTTGCCACCCCAGAGGTTCGGCGTAGGCAGCGCGGTAAACCAGACAGCCCGGCAGATCGGCGGCGCAATCGGTATCGCTGTGCTCGTAATGATCCTGGGTGACCCACAAACAGCAGGCGACGGGGTGGGGAGGTTCGACCAACTCTGGGCCTATGCGGCCGCGGCCGCTCTGCTGTCGGGCGCCATCGGTGCTCTCATCCCCGGGCCGGCCCGGGCGCCGGGCCGGCTGGACGCGCCTGGCGCCGCGCGCACCCGGGTAGAGGCCGAATCGGGCTGATGGTATCTGAAGGGGACGTGAGACTGGCGTGGTGGGCGGTACTGGACTCGAACCAGTGACCTCGTCGGTGTGAACGACGCGCTCTAACCAACTGAGCTAACCGCCCGGACATCCAAGTCTAGGCCCGCGAAGGTCCGGGTACAACACGCGTCGCCGGCGGGCGTTGGTTGAATGGAGAGGGGCTGCGAACGATAATGGTTTGTAGTGCCGAAGTGGCGGAATGGCAGACGCGCTACGTTCAGGGCGTAGTGTCCGTAACGGGCGTGTGAGTTCAAATCTCACCTTCGGCACCAACTTTCGGGCGCCCGTAGCTCAGCGGATAGAGTGTTAGGTTGCGGACCTAAAGGTCGTTGGTTCGAGTCCAACCGGGCGTACCACTTCTGATGCCGAAGCGCCGCAAATGCGGCGCTTTTTTCGTGCCACCCGCCGCGTAGCTGAATCAGTCGTAAGTAAAAGGAGACCGGTTCGGCGGTTTCCCAGTAGTTCTCAAGCTTGCCCTCGGCAAGGCCTCGCGCGGGGTGAAAGCGGCCGCGGTGCAGTTGCTCCACTATGTGCTCCTGGCTGTTGGTGCCTGGGCTCTCCCGCAGCACCCGGAACCCGGCGAAGCGCACCTTGGAGGAAATCGAGCTGTGGGAGGTCTCCTGCGTGTCGACGCCAGCTGAGCCACGGCAGTGGCATCATCGGCGCCCGCCGTCGGGACCCAGCGCTGGCGGAGTTGCGGCAGAGGCACTTCCTTCGAGAAGCTCGACAGGTTGACGCTGACATCTCGTCCCTGGAGGCGCGTGAATCCGCCTTGGCCGCCGCGAAAGCAATCTTGGACCGGAATGAGCAGGGTATGCGGGAGAGCGACCGGTGGTAGTACCGGCCGGTGCCTTCGAGGTCGCAGTCGAGGAGGTACGCCTGTCCTACCTCGAACAGCTCCAGACCCGCCCCACCCTGGTCACAGCACGTGAGGGGCTGCTGGCCCTGGCCGAGGCCTTTGAGGCGGCGCAGGGGTTACCGGATGAGGAGTTCGATGCCGCCGAGGCCTTCCTCTTCGACCGGCTGATGTGGCTCCGGCCGACAGGGTCTACGGGACTGGCTGCATGGGGATAAGGTGCGCATACGCCCCTTTCTCATCGGTCCCAGTTCCCGGCGCTGGCACCGTGATTTCAGCGCCCCGGGAAAATCAGGGTGCCAGCAGCGGGTCGAGGCTCGCGGCTTCCAGCTTGCGTGCCTCCGTCCACATGTGATAGGCGATGGGCCAGAGAGCAGCCACACCGGCGAGGCCGAGCACGATCTGCGCGGCCCCAAGCGGCACAAACCGGCCAAATGCCAGCACGAGCAGCGCGACTACGACGACGCGCGAAAGGGGCGGGTTCAGGATCTTGCTCCGCGCGATGGCAAGTGCGAATCCGATGGCCCCCAGTGCGAAACTGACGCCGCTGATCACAAGGATCGTGACGAACCAGGGCCTGAGTTCGGTCTGTGCGGCCTCCGGGTCGCCGCCCGATTCAGCGGCCGCGAGTGGAACAAACTCCATCCCGGTAAGCATTGCGAAGAGCAGGCTCCCCAACACGATGAACGGAAGCGCGAAACCGCTCCAGCGCTCCTCCCCTGCCTCGCGCAGACCGCTTCGCAGCGCCACGAACGCCAAGATCATCAATCCGTAACCAGCGCCGAGGATGATGTGTGCCAGCCCCCAGCGGGTAAGGTCGGCTGTGGCCTCGGCGGCAACGTCGCTGGCATCGGTTGGTGTTGCGATGAACGGGTGATACAGCCACGCCGCAAGGACGACCGTCGGCGCGATCGCGACCGTCGCCGCCCGTAGATTCGCCAAACTGGATGTTGACACGGATGGCCTCCTGCGCTGCGCCTGATGACCAATTTAGGGGCGAACGAATAGTACGCCTCCGCCACAGTGCTCGTCGACTATTCCGGCTGGTAGACCTGTACGAGGAGGCGGAGGCCAGCCGGACGAGGAGCCGCCTGGAGACCGCCTTCGCGGGGCTGCTCGCCCTCCGCCAAGCACTGGAGCGCGCGCGCACGGTGCAGGGCTAGTCCGACGCGAACGATTTACTCCCACGTCCCGTCCGGTGTCTGTTTCAGGAGGATTGGCTCCCACAAACCCGATCCTCGGCGCGCCATCCCGACCACGTCGATGGTCCGCAGGTTGTAGGCATGGCCCCCCATACTCGACCGTCCACCCGCTTGGCAACGGCACCTCACGGGACGCCAGGCAAAGCCTACCCGCCGTGCGTTAGCAATCCTTCTCCCGTGGCCGGAGCCTGGAGGCTCGAAACAGCGCCAGGAGGTAAGCTCTCTCCGCCTCCGTGAAACCTTCGCTCATGGTCACCCCTCCGTGAAGTGCGGTCTCCAGTGGCCTTCAACGGGGCAGGCAAGGATGGCGTCGGTGGTCATCGGAAACTGCTGCGTGCCTTAGCAATTGCTCACGGATCTGCTCACGGAATTTTGAGAACCGGGATGTAACAAGGGCGCACCAGCGCTTCACACACCGGCCAGTCTCAGATACACGGAACCCCCCGTAAGGTGTTGCGGACCTAGAGGTCGTTGGTTCGAGTCCAACCGGGCGTACCACTTCTTAAACGAAGCGCCGCGATTGCGGCGCTTTTTCGTTACCCGGAGTCGGGTAAGCCTAATCGTAGAACGCCACCGGCTCGGCGTTTTCCCAGTAGTTTTCGAGTTTGCCTTCGGCCAGGCCGCGCGCGGGGTGGAACCGCCCCTTGTGCAGTTGCTCCACGATGTGCTCCTGGGTTTCGAGCACTTCATCGAAGACGGCAGTGAAGTAGCCGATCCCCTGGGTCGAATGCGCGTCGGAGCCGCCTGTGCCGGGCTTACCGAGGATCTTGGCCACCTGAAGGGCGAAGTAGTTTTCGCGCGGAGTGTTGCAGCCGTTGAGGACTTCGATGCCGTCGATCAACTGAAAGACCGGCAGCCGCGCAGCCTGTTCGGGGCTCAGGTTGAACGGTTCCTTGCCTTCGCGCTTGAAGTGGACCGGGTCGAAGAAGTGCCGAAACGGGTGGGCGACGATGAGGAACGCCCCCTGCTCGTCGGCTACTTCCCGTAGTTTTTCGAGCCGCCGGATGCCCGGGGTATATCCCTTGAGTCCAACGGCAAGGATGTGACCCATATCCGTCGAAACTTCCATGCCGTTGGAGATGAATATGTCTTCGTGGGACTTCCGAAAGGGTGAGAGGTCCCACGACTCCCACATACGGTCATGCTCGGTGATGTTCACTCCCGTGAGGCCTATCCGCTTCGATTCGGTGATGAGGTCCTGGGGGTCGAGCATGGAGTCGGAGGCGCCCTTGGTGGTGTGCAGGTGCATATCGATAATGGTGCCCGGCACGCCGCGCCTCCTCAGTTTGTTCCGAGTTTCACGAAGAAATTCGAGTATATCACCGTTCAGCGAGCAGAGGCATGGCCCACCCGAAGAGCAGCGCGAAGGATACAGACTGGCTTAGCCAGAGCCACCACCACTGCCGGAAGAGCACCAGCAAGGGCGGTATGGGCAGGAATCCAACAATGATCATGGCGACCGCAAAGGGCCCACTGGGGCTGCCGAGGAGGGCACGCTGCTCACCGAGATCGCCCAACTCGTAGGCGGAACCGATCATCAGCCCGATCATCGTCCAGACCACGAGCGTGCCAATCGAGATTGGGATCGTGAACAGCGCGGATGGGACCTCGGGGTCGATGAACCGGTCGAAGATGCCGGTGCTTCGCACCTGGAACGCGAGGTAGGTGAGCGCGGCGGTGGCGATGAGCGACATCGCGTAGCCCGCGGCCCAGCCGGCCATTACTGCCGCCACAGCGACCTCGCTGTCTTCGTCTGTATCACGGTGCAGGGGAGTCCGGCAGCTGAAGCAGCGACTCGTTGACCCTCCTCGAGCGGCCCGATCCAGAACAACGTCGGTCCGGCCCCGGCCAGCCGAACTGGTTCGCCGATCCGGTCCTCCAATTGCTGCCAGAGCACCGAAAGCCCGCGGAATACGTCGAAGGCGACGCGCTCGAAGGCGTTGTACACGTCGACCGAGGAGAACTGCCCCGAAGGTCGATCGACAATAGCGCGTGTGACGGCGCCGGTATCGAACTGCAAGGCGTCCAACGCTCGAAACATGACCGCGGTCTTGCGCTCCAATGTGAAGGGAGGCACGAAAAGCACGACGCCTCGCTCAGGAAGGTCGGGCAGGGGAGTCAAGATCTCGCCGCGGCCCGTCGCGCGCGCGGTGCCGCCCAACAGGAAGTAGGCTTCATCGCTACCGATGGCGTTCGCGGCTGAAATCGCAGTCTCGTCGGGGACATCGCCCCAGTGGCGCTGAAGGAGGCGCAGGACCGTGGCTGCATCGGAAGCGCCACCACCGAGGCCACCCGCCGGAGGAATGTGCTTTTCAAGACGAATCGCCAGTTTCGGCACTTCCCGGCCGGTCAGCCGGCAGAGCGCGATGATCGCCTGGACTGCGAGGTTCGAATCGTCACAGGGCGTGCCGCCGGCGAAGGGTCCGCACGCTTCAACGGTCAGCGCCCCACGATCGGGGAAAAGGGTCACCCGGTCTGCCAGTTCGAGCGTCTGGAGAACAGTGTCTATCTCGTGGTAACCGTCGCCCCGCAGGCCGAGGACTTCGAGGGTGAGATTGATCTTGGCCGGAGCGGGAGCGGCGAGTGGCTCGCCTTCAAACGGTGGCAAGGATGGACTCGCAGGCATCGAGCAGCGTCAGCCACTCTGGAATGGTGAGGGTCTCGGCGCGTCGCATCGGGTCGATTCCGGCAACTGCCAGGGCTTCGTTCGCGCCCCCCGCCGGGAGCCAGGTCCCCTGTCCGAGCGAGTTGTGGATTTGCTTGCGGGGATTGCGGAAGGTCTTCGAGACGAGCGTGAAGAATGCCCGGATCCGCTCCCGGGGCACCAGCGGTTCTTCCCGAACAGTCAGACGGATTACCGACGAGTAGACAGCGGGCGGGGGATCGAACGCCTCGGGGGGCACGTCAAAGAGGTGCTCGGCCTCGGCGTATAACTGGACCGAGATGGTCAGCAGGGAATAGCCACCCTCTGCCGCCGTGATCTCTCGCGCGACTTCGCGTTGCACCATCACAACCAGCTCCGTTGGGGTTGGAGTGCCCTCGAGCAGGTGGCGGATGATGGGGTTGGCGGCGAAGTACGGGAGATTGCCTGCCACACTGAAGTGCGCGTCAGGGGCCATAAAGGTCCGGAGGTCAATGTCGCGGGCATCCCCTTCGATGATGCGGAGCGACGGGTGGCGAGGAAACCGGCGCTCAAGGTGAGTTACGAGCCGCGGCTCAACTTCGAGGGCGACAACCTGGTGGCCGCGCTCCAGCAGCGTCTCGGTGAGTTGCCCCGTCCCGGCGCCCACTTCAAGAACGAATCCTCCCTGTGGCACACGGACGGCGTCGGCGATGTCAGCGAGAATGCCCGAGTCGCGCAGGAAGTGTTGGCCCAGGGCTTTTCGCGGGCGAGGGCCGGAGAGACGAGAACGGGGCACCCTTCGATGGTAGATGCGGACAGGTGGTCAGTCGAGGATGTAGATCTCGACGATGCGGTTTCCCCAGCCCGGGTCGCCTATTTCCTCGGGGAAGCCGAGGTCGATGTGGTAGCCCTGAATGCCGCCGCCGACGTCAGCGGCCAGACACTCTCCATAGCCGGGCACGAAAAATCGGGTCCCGAGGGGGATGACCGTGGGGTCAGTGGCGCAAATGCCCCAGTCGAGGCGGACGCCTGTGGCGGTTATGCCGTAATAGGGGTCGCCTGGAAGTTTTCCGCCATGGGAGGCGTTGTACCACGTCGCCCGGACGGTCATCTTTGCGGTGTAACTACCCTCGAAGTCGGGGGTCTCGATGATGTTTACCGGCGGAGGACTAGAGGTGGGGGGACCGGAGATGTGGCGATTGGGGATGGGTGGTACCAGCAGTTCCCGTGAGAGAGGTTCTCGCGCGGTCTGCACGCCGTTCCTGAAAGTGACGCGGTACTTCACGGCCTGGACGCCGTCGCGGCCGGAGATGATGCGAGTCTTGCCGGGAGGGAGGGAGTAGTCGATTTCGTACACGGTGGTCGGCGGGACCGGCTCTTCAACCAGGACTTCCTCGACGCGCGTGAGGCCGATCTGGAGCGACATCCCGTTGGTGACGGGCATCTCGCGGGGGAGGGAAAGGAGTTCGTCGGGCCCGGGATTGACGCCGAGCAGGGCCAGAATGTCGGCTACAGTCTTTGACTGCGTGTAGAGGACCTGGTCCTTCCCATCGAGCGTTACATTCACCGTCTTCGCGGGCGCGAGCCGGATGGTCATGCCGGCCGTGAGTTCGGTGTCGAGCGAGGGCCGCACAAGGTCGCCTTCCCGAACCGTCATCCCGAGGTCGGCGAGTAGCGAACGGACATCGGTAGCGGCCGAGTTCGCCTGGACGGGGAGTGTATCGATGAGCACGGTGACCGGCTTCGCGCGGGCGATGCGGACCTCCACCGGCTGAACTTCTCCCGCGCTGACCGTGCGCGGGCTGGCCGAGACGAAGGCGGCCGCGGAAAGCGGCACACGCGGCGTGGTCAGGCGGCCGTTCAGGTACACCACATCGCCGGGCCGGAGAGACAGGCCGGCTGTTGCGAGGGCGCCGCCAACAGTCGACGTCTGGGTACTCAACTCCATCACCGAGCCATCGACCTGGATGAGAACAGAGTTTGCCCGGTCGATCGCGACGCTGGCGTGTTTCGAGCCGCCGGAATAGAGGACACGGTCGCCGGGGGCGACCTCGAGCGAGGCAGCGGCGATGCCTTCGGACCGCGGGTCGAAGGTTGCGTTGACCTGGATGGCCTCGCCGTCGGTCAGGACGGTCACTTCCTTCGCCGGGAACAGGCGAAAGGCAAAGGCAGCAAGCAGCACGATCACGAAGATCGTTGCCGCGTGATGCCGACCTCTGAAGTGGCGGGGGGACAGGAGGAGGTCGGAACGGGTGAGATGCTGTCCTTCAGCGACCGGGCGCCCGCTCGCGCGTGGCGGCCGAATTGCCTGGGCCAAATTCACTCCTCGGTTCCAGATTCGCCTCATCCGCTGGCTGCGGATGAGGCGCATTTGCCAGTGAAAACAGGCCGTGCACCTGCCTTCGACCTGGTCACCAGGCTTGCTCTGCGCCAGCCAGCTCGGACCCGGTTGACCTGCGGCACCCGAAGACAACCATTTATGGCTGCTTCCTTCCGGACCTGACCAGGTTCATGGCGCTTCGCCGCGCAGGACCAGATCGTCAACGCCGCTTGACGTGGGCAGTCCCCAGAGAACCAGTCCTCAGGCAGGGATTCAACCCCGCTACAGCGGATTGCGGGTTCAGGGCACCGCTAGCTCCCCGTCTAGCACGGCCATCCCCTACGGTACGCGAGCCGTTTAGAGAGGGCAATAGAACCGGGGCCATTCTGCCGCTTTGGTTAGCCTTCACCGGCTTCGAGTGCCACCAGAAGGTCACCCGCGTTTACTCGTTGTCCCGGTTTGACGGGGACGGATGCGACGATGCCATCGGAGGGAGAACGGAGCTCGTTGTTCATCTTCATGGACTCGATGACGAGCAGCACCTCGCCTGCTTCCACCGTTTGGCCGGGTTCGCAGCGAACCTCCACGATGGACCCGGTCATCGGGGCGATGATCCTGGCGGCCCGGCTCTGCGTACCGTCGCGAGGGCCCGTCCGCGTACCCGGCGGGCGCCACGGCCCGACGTCGAGGTCGAAAATGTGGCGGCCCACCGTGGCGTAGACACCGCCACGTCGCCGTTCCAGGTAGATCTCGATCGGGTGGTGGTCCAGCAGCACGACATGAAGGTTGGAGTCACCGATGCGTTCGAGACGCGCCCAGCTCCACTGCTCGGAGCCCTCACGCCGGACGCGGAAGCCACCGTCGTCCGGCTCGATCTCGAAGCTGACGTCCTCATCCTCGAGGCGGACTAAATACTTCTCGGCCATCGTCCCATGCCTCTCCGCGAGCCAATGCCGGCCATCTGTTCCCGCCAGCTGGACTGGGCTGCTCCGGGGTGCCCGTTCGATGCTGACCCATTCCCGTTACGGACTCCGTCGCCGGCTGTCACGAACAGGAGCGCGGCGATTTCGGATACTTCCCGCAGTTCAGCGAGGTGCTCATCCGGTTTGACCTCGTGGCGGTCGAGGAAGCCGGTATCGATGCGGCCCTCTCTGAAGTCGGGCAGGTCGAGTACCTGCTGGATGTAGGGAATATTTGTTGCCACCCCAACGAGGCGGAACTCGTTCAACGCCCGCTTCATACGATTGAGGGCGCCCTCGCGATTACGCCCCCAGGCCGTAACCTTGGCGAGGAGCGAGTCGTAGTAGGGCGTGACCTCCATCCCGTCGTAGAGCGCGCTTTCAACGCGGATCCCAGGCCCTGCAGGTTCGCGGGCGAGAACGACCCGGCCCACCGAGGGCAGGAAGTTGTTGAACGGGTCCTCGGCCACGATCCGGCACTCTATTGCCCAGCCGCGCGTCAGTAGTTCGACTTCGTCGTAGGGGAGTTCCTCACCGGACGCCACGAGGATCTGGTCCTTCACGAGGTCCACGCCGGAGGTCATCTCCGTTACGGGGTGTTCGACCTGGAGGCGCGTATTCATCTCGAGGAAGTAGTAGTCGCCGCTCTCGGTGAGGAGGAATTCGACGGTCCCGACATTGTGGTAATTCGCGGCGCGAGCCAGCCGGACGGCCGCCCGTCCGAGCGCCCGGCGAAGGTCGGGCGTAACGGCGACGCTGGGGCATTCTTCGATGAGTTTCTGGTGGCGACGCTGGATGCTGCACTCCCGCTCGCCGATTGGCACGACGTTCCCGAACTGGTCGCCGATGATCTGGACCTCGATGTGTCGGATGTCGTGCAGGTACTTTTCGAGATAGATGGCCGGGTTGCCAAAGGCTGCCTGCGCCTCCTGGATTGCCCGGGCAGCGGCGCCGGGGAACTCTTCGGGCGATAGGACATGGCGAATACCGCGGCCACCACCACCCGCTGCGGCCTTCACCATCACCGGGTAGCCGATGCTCTCGGCCAGGGCCATCGCCTCGTCGATGGAATGCACTTCCGGGCTGCCCTCGAGGACGGGAATGCCGACCGACTTCGCCAGTTCGCGTGCGGCGATCTTGTCGCCGAGCATCCGAATCGATTCCGGGGAGGGCCCGATGAAGGTCAGGCCAGCATCCATGCACGCCTCGGCGAAGTCCGCATTCTCCGCAAGAAAGCCATAGCCCGGGTGGATGGCGTCGGCACCACACTGCCTGGCGACCTCGATGATCTTCTCGCCGTTCAGATAGCTCAGGCGGGCGTCGGCCGGCCCGATGTGGTAGGCCTCATCGGCATAACGGACGTGCTGAGAGACGCGGTCGACATCCGAAAATACGGCCACCGAGGGGACCTCGAGGTCGCCACAAGCACGGACGATCCGGAGTGCAATTTCGCCGCGATTCGCGATGAGGATTTTGTTAAACACATACTTCTCTAGGCGTGGCGTTCACACGAGGAAGCTTATCGGTTGAACCGTGTGAAACGCCACCTCCACCAGATTTGCGCGCGAGCGGCGCCAAAGCGGCCAAAGGCTAGTTTTCGCTCTGGTGGTCGGCCTACTCTTATACAACATGGACGAACACACGCTTCGTGTACTCGAATTCGACGGCGTCCTCGACCTCCTGGCCGCGGAGACGTCGTTCAGTGTCGGGCACGAACTCGCCAGGGAGGTCCGCCCCTCGACGGATTTTGACGAGGTGGTGGCGCGACAGGCGCTCGTCGCCGAGATGCGACTGCTCGACCAGATGGGCATCGACATCCCATTCGCCGCGGCCCGTGACATCCGCCCGGTGATTCACGCGGCGTCCATCGCCCAGGCTGTCGACGCGAGCGACCTGGTTGACGCCGCCCAAATGCTCAAGACGGCCATGCGCGCGCGTAACGTCATCGAGCGAGTCCGTCCCCAGGTGCCGAACCTCGGGACGATCGCGGACCAAATCTCGGACTTCCATCGCTTCGTCGATGCCGTCGAGGAGGCGATCACGGACCGGGGCGAAGTGGCCGACAGCGCAAGCGAGCAACTCGCAACAACGCGCCGGGAACTCCGGTTGGCGGAGAGTCGCCTCGACCAGCGGGCCCAGGCGGCCCTTGCCGACGCCGTCCGTCGCGGCATCGCCCAGGAGGGACTGCTCACCGAACGCAACGGGCGGAAGGTCATCCCGGTGAAGGCCGACTTCCGCGGGCAGTTGGCCGGCATTGTGCACGACGTCTCCTCGAGCGGCGCGACGGTGTTTGTCGAGCCCATGGGAGTGGTGGACGCGGGGAACCAGGTCCGCGAACTCCAGCTTGCGGAGGAGCGCGAGGTCCGCCGTGTGCTTCAGCGGCTCACTGCGCTGCTCGGTGAGCGCGAGGAAGACGCGCAACGGGCGGTCATGGCCATGGCTCGCCTCGACCTGCTGAGCGCGACCGTGCGGCTGGGTCGCCGGATGAATGCCGAGCTTCCACCACCAGGGGACCCGGAAAGCTGGCTCGTTCCCACGGGCACGACGGTCGTCAGGGAGGGACGGCATCCGCTGCTTCGTGGCAAGGTCGTCCCGACGACAATCGAGGTAGGCGGCGAAGTTGCCGGCGTGCTCATCACTGGCCCCAATACCGGGGGCAAGACGGTCGCCCTCAAGACGCTAGGGCTGCTCACGCTGATGGCACAGGCCGGTCTTTGCGTGCCATGCGAATCGGGTAGCCGGGTGGTCGTCTACAGCCAGATCTTCGCGGACATCGGTGACGAGCAGTCCATACAGCAGTCTCTTTCCACGTTCTCGTCGCACATGCGAAACATCACCTCCATCCTCGAACGCGCGGCGCCGAACACGCTCGTGCTCCTCGATGAACTTGGTGCAGGCACGGACCCGACAGAGGGTGCGGCGCTGGCGCGGGCGGTCCTCGAGGAACTGCTCGAGCGAGGCTGCACGATCGTGGCAACCACCCACCACGGCGAACTGAAGGCTTTCGCGCACAGCGAACCGCGGCTACGGAACGCGTCCGTTGAGTTCGACCTGGAGACACTGAGCCCGACCTACCATCTGACCATCGGTCTGCCGGGGCAGTCGAACGCTCTCGCCATCGCCCAGCGGCTTGGGCTGGGGGACGAAGTGCTCCAGCGGGCCCGGTCGCAGCTTTCGCCGGAGCACTTCGAACTGGAAGCACTCCTTGGGGAGATTCGCAGTGAGCGCACGGCGGCGGCTGAAGCACGACGGGGCGAAGAATCGGCGCGCCGCGAGAGCGAGGAGTTGCGGCTGGCGCTCGCGGAACGCCGGGACCGCATTGAACAGGAGCGTTCGGAGATCCTCGGCGCCGCACACCGCGAAGCTGAGGACACGCTGCTGGCGGTGCGCCGCGAACTGGAGCAGCTGAAGCGGAAGGCAGCGAACCGCGACTACGACGTGCGAGGCGCTGAGGAACGCCTTCGCGAACTGGATGCCGACCTCGGCCGGATGAAGGCTCGTGCGCGTCCGCAACGGCGGCAAGCCGAAATCGCTCCGCCGCCACGCGAAGTAGGCCCCGGCGACCGGGTTCAAGTGCGCGACATCCCGCAGCGGGGCGAGGCGCTCTCTGCGGTCGGCGAGGATGGAAAGGTGGAGGTCCAGTTCGGGGCACTCCGGATGAAGGTCTCGATCGACCGGATCGAGCGGGTGGAGGCTGCCGAAGGCAGGCAGGCGGTGGTCCTGCCCGCCGCGAAGCCGACGGTGCCGATCGAACTCGATCTCCGGGGACAGCGTGCGGAGGAAGCGTTGCTGAAGTTCGAAACCTACGTCGACGAGGCGTTTCGCGCCGGGCTGCCGTTCGTCCGCATCATCCACGGCAAGGGGACGGGGGCATTGCGAGCCGCGATCAGGGAGTCGCTGACGGGACACCCCCTCGTGCGCCGGTTCGAGTCGGCAACTCCAAACGACGGTGGGGACGGCGTGACCATCGCCGTCCTGGCGGGCTGAGATGGGTAGCGATCGACCGAAGGCTCATCAGCCGGCCTTCGACATGGCCGCCGATTCGGCGCTGGCGAACGATGCGCCGCTGGCGGCTCGAATGCGGCCGCGCAGCCTCGGCGAATTCATCGGCCAGGAGGACGCAATCGGGCCGGGGTCGATGCTCAGGGGCGCGGTTGAGCGCGGTCGCCTGCCCTCGGTGATCCTGTGGGGGCCGCCCGGGTGCGGCAAGACCACGCTGGCGCGCCTGCTCACCAAGCAGTCGAAGGCAACGTTCGTGCCGCTCTCGGCCGTGTCATCGGGGGTCGCGGACCTGCGGAAGGTCGTGGCGGAGGCGCAGGGCCGGCGTCTCGGCGACGGGCGGACGGTCGTCTTCATCGACGAGATCCACAGGTTTAACAAAGCCCAGCAGGACGTCATCCTGCCGTACGTCGAAGACGGAACCATCACGCTCATCGGCGCGACCACAGAGAACCCGTCCTTCGAAGTGGTCGCACCGCTGCTGAGCAGGGTGCGGGTCGTCCGCCTGGTATCGTTGGGCGAGGACGACATCGGCGAGATGCTCGACAGGGCCTTGACGGACGAGGAGCGGGGGCTGGGACATCTCGGGGTGACGCTGGATGGCGACGCGCGGCGGGCGCTCATCGACGGGGCCAACGGCGACGGCCGCGCGGCTCTGACGGCGCTGGAAATAGCAGCCGAAGCTGCGGCCGCGGCGGGCCGGTCCGTTGTCGAGGCAGCCGACGTGCAGTCTGCCCTGGCCGACCGCCGGCCCTACTACGACAAGCAGGCGGACTATCACTACGACACCATCTCGGCGTTCATCAAGTCGGTCCGCGGTTCGGACCCCGATGCGGCACTGTACTGGCTGGCGCGGATGGTGGAGGCCGGGGAAGACCCGCTGTTCATCGTCCGGAGGATGGTGCTCCTTGCGGCCGAGGACGTCGGCCTTGCCGACCCGCAGGCGCTCGTGGTCGCGACGGCCTGCCAGCAGGCCGTCCACTTCGTCGGCATGCCGGAAGGCTTCCTGCCGATGGCGGAGTGCTGCGTCTACCTTGCACTCGCGCCGAAGAGCAACAGCGCCTACGCCTCGTATCTGCGGGCAAAGGAAGATGCCATGCGGACTGCCCACCTCCCCGTCCCGCTGCACCTCCGGAATGCGGCAACCGGGCTCATGCGGCAGTTCGGCTATGGCGCGGGGTACCGCTACGCCCACGATGAGCCAGGACACTACGCCACCGGCGCCAGGTATTTGCCGGAAGAACTGGGCGAGCCAAAGTATTACCTGCCGGGCCAGGCTGGGTTCGAAGTCGAGGCCGCCCAGCGCCTGCAGCGTCTGAAGCGAAACCGTGAGGAGAATGACGAGGTCGATGAAGATTGAGTTCCTGTATTCGCGCTCGACCGGGCGCAGCCCAGAGGCGGAAGAGGCCCTGCAGCTCGCGCTCGAGGCGACGAGCGCCGACGTCGAGGTTATCTACACCGAAGTCGACGGCTCCGAAGATGCCAAACACAAGCGCTTTCTCGGTTCGCCGAGCATCAGAGTCGAGGGGATCGACGTCGAGTACGGCGAACGTGAGCCGGACGAATATCAGTCAGGGACGCGCTACTACAACACTCCGGAGGGCTGGAAGCCGTATCCCAACGCCCGGCTGATTGCAAACACGATCCTGGAAGTTCTGCACCGGGAACAGGGCAAAGGGTAGGAGACACCTCTCCGCATGTGCCCGGAGGCGGCGGACGCGCCGGCCATGGTCTGATCGGTTGGACTGGCGCCCGGCGAGGACGCAGTATCGATCGTTGTGACAGGCAGGGCACGGTTCGAACAGCTGGATGCAGACGCTGTGCATGCCATCAGCCGGTTGTTCCAAACCGAACCTCGAATCGAACCCTATACACCCGACGGTACACAGGTCTACCGGGTGGACCTGCGTGGCAAGGGCGACGGCGTGCGACTGATCCTGTGGCCGTCGTTGAGGCGAGTGGACGTGAACAGCGCAGGGGACCATGGCTGGGTGCTGAAGGATGTCGGCGAAGTTGAGGTGATCGAGGGAGTCGAGGTGGTCTTTCGACCGGCGACGGGCAGGGGCTACCTGTTCGTCTCGGTCAACGGGTTCGTGAACATGGTCATGGGCTGATGGTCAGCCACTATCCATGACCGTCGTCAGTTCTCCGAGATGGCAGGTGTCGTTGTGGCGCTGGAGGACGAGGCGGCCAGACCGGTCGACCGTTATCTCCGTGATGGAGCAGTTCGCGACTTCGAACATGCCGGGCAGCCGGTAATCCAGGCCGAGCGCGGTATAGCAGAACGCGCCGATCACGCCTCCGTGGGCAACGGCGAGGACGGTCTGGCCCGAGTCACGAAAGAGATCGAGGGCGCCGACGACCCGCTTGAGGAACACGTCGCGGCCTTCCTCGCCGGGCAGCACCGGGCGTTCGCCCCGGCGATAGGCTTCGACGATTTCCGGGTGCCGATTGCGCACCTCGGCGCCGGTAAGGCCGGCGATTATGCCGATGTTGTACTCCAAGAGGGCCGCGTCGGTCTCGACTTCGAGGCCCAAGGACGCGGCGATGAGCCCGGCCGTGTCGGTCGCGCGCCGAAGCGGACTGGAGACAACCCGGTCGACCCGCTCGTCGCTGAGGCGCCCGGCGGTAGCACGAGCCTGGCGCCACCCCAGTTCACTCAGCTCGAAGTCGAGATGTCCCTGGATGACACCATTCGAGTTGCCCATGGACTGGCCGTGGCGGACGAGCAGGAGGCGCACCTTGACTCCTCCGACGCCTACTCGGTGAGACGGCGATAGAGAGTGGGCAGGCGGCTGGGCAGCGATTCGATGTCTGCCACCACTTCATAGCCCATGTCTTCGCACATCGTCTTCAAGTAGTCGTGACCGGCGCGGTCGACGGTGAGTGCGAAGGGAGTGATGCCCTCGCGCTTGGCCTCGTTGAGCGCCTGTTTCGTGTCGTGGATGGCATATTCTTTTTCGGTCCGATCTCGCCCGTAGCCATGGTCCTGGGGGCGCCCGTCGCTCAGGAGGAAGAGGATCTTCACCTTCGCGTCGGTCAGGTTCAGCTTGTAGGTTGCATGGCGGATAGCCGGGCCCATCCGGGTGGAACGGATCGGGGTGATCTTGTCGAGCCGGTTCTTGATCGTCTGGTCGAGGTGCTCATCGAAGTCCTTGATGACGAAGAATTCGACGTTGTCGCGACCGTAGCCGCTGAACCCGTAGATACCATACTGGTCGCCGATCGTTTCGAGCGCGGTCATGAGGAGCACCGTCGACTCTTTCTCGAGGTCGATGATGCGCTTTGGGGGGCTCGAAAGTTCCTGCCGACGCTTGGAAACCCACCAACTCAGGTACTTGCGCGGATCGTCGTCGTAATCGTCGTCGTCGTACTTCTTGTCGCGCTTGTTGATCTCCTCGTCGGTGCTGGCAGACATGTCGATGAGGAAGGCGACGGCGACATCGCGCTCGATCTTGTTGCGGCGCCAGTAGACCTTGTCGCTCGGGTTCACGCCGGCCCGCCGCTCGATCATCCACTCGATAGCGGCGTCGAGTTCGAAATCCTCGCCCTCGGGGAGGCGCTTGATTTTGCGGAAGAGTTCCGGCTTCATCAGTTCGAACTGTTTCCGGGTCTGGGTAACGAGGCCGGCGTGCTCGCGGAGGGTGTTCTCGTAGAACCCGTCCTCGCCCTGTTCCAGCTTGGATTCCTTCACG
>DATBWD010000112.1:0-4115 GCA_036515015.1 Tepidiformaceae bacterium | reverse complement strand
AAGGCTCGCCGGGCGTTCTTCGGGAACGCGTTCGACGTGCAGAAGGACGGGCAGGGGCGCTTGCTCATCCCGGCGAAGTTGATGACCTATGCGGGGCTGAAGAAGGACGTCGTGGTAGTGGGGACGCAGGAGTGTTTGGAGATCTGGGACAAGGCGCTCTGGGAAGGGCAGGAGGAGGACCTGACGGCGACGCGCCTGGCGGTCCTGAACGACATCGGCGCGCGAAAATCGGCGCAAACAGCGCCGCCGCCGCAGGGGGGCTAACGTGGTAGTTATGACGAATCAGCCCTCGCACACGCCGGTGCTCCTGGAAGCCGCGATCGACTACCTCGACGTGCGCCCGGGCGGGACGTACATCGATTGCACGACGGGCCTCGGGGGCCACAGTGAGGCAGTTGCCGGGCGCCTCGGAGAGCAAGGACGGCTGCTTTCGATCGATCAGGACCGCGATGCGCTGGAGTTCGCGCGCGCGAAATTGGCACCGTTTGGGAGGCGGGTCAGTTTCGCGCACGGGAACTTCCGTGATCTCGCGGAGATTGCTGCGGAGCACGGGATAGCGAAAGCCGACGGCATCCTGATGGACCTCGGCATCTCGTCCATGCAAATCGGGATTCCCGAGCGGGGGTTTGCCTTCGGGCTCGAAGGCCCCCTCGACATGCGCATGGACGCCGACTCCGGCGGCGAGACCGCCGCCGACATTGTGAACACCTGGGACGAAACGTCGCTGGCGAACCTCATCTATACCTACGGTGAGGAACGCCAGTCGCGCCGGATCGCGCGAGCGATCGTTGCGGCGCGGCCGCTAGGGACGACGTGGGAACTTGCCAGGGCCGTCGAGCAGGCTGTGGGGGGTGCGAGAGGCCGAACCCAAATTCACCCCGCCACCAAGGTCTTTCTTGCGCTCCGGATCCGCGTCAACGGTGAACTCGACAGCCTTGACGCGGCTCTTCCGCAAGCCCTCAGCCTGCTCGACGGCCCTGGACCGGACTCCCATGGCGGGCGACTGGTCGTCATCAGCTTCCATTCGCTGGAAGACCGGATCGTGAAGCAATACATCCGGCAGGAAGCGAAAGACTGCCTCTGCCCGCCGGGCCTCCCCGTCTGCCGCTGCGGTCACGTGGCGGCCCTTCGGGACCTGACAAGGCGCGCGGTGCGGCCATCGGACGAAGAGGTCGCGAGGAACCCGCGGGCGCGAAGTGCCGTGTTGCGCGCGGCGGAACGGATTCGCTAGCCATGGCCGCAATCAATCATCCTCTTGGATCGCCCCGGCGCATCCCACTGCCCGTCCCGTTCGCGCGGGTCAACTGGCTGCTGGTGGTGGCGGTGGGGATCGTGGGCCTGAGCGCGATGCTGCCGGTCATCCAGAACAGTTCGGCGACGAGCGCCGGGTTCGCCCTCCAGGATTTGGAAGGGCAGCAGGCGCAGTTGGAGGGCGAGATCCGGCTGCTGGAGTCGGACGTCGCCCGCCTGACCTCACTGCCGCGCATCGAGCGGCGGGCTCTCGACATTGGGCTCACTCCCGGCCCATCGCCGTACTTCGTGACGGTGAGCGAGCCGGGTCCGGCGCCGGCCAAGTTGCCGGCGGAATATCTCCCTGGCCCCGTCCGCCAAGGCGACGGGACCGAATCCTGGTGGCGATCGCTGCTGAGGTGGTTGCCGCTGCCGGACTAGGTAGCTTGCCCTCCCGCGAGGGAGGGCTGGAGGCGCGCTCGAAATGACGCAGCAACGAGTTCGTGGGACTCGCCGCGTGTGGTTGCCCGCATTCTTTTTCGGGGCATTCGCTGTCGTCATCTTCGGGCGGCTCGTCCAGGTCCAACTCATCGAACACGACATCTATGCCGCCCGGGCCGAGACGGAGCGCGTCGGCGCCGAGACGCTCAATCCGCCGCGGGGGGCAATCCTCGATCGCAACGGCCACGTGCTGGCCACGAGCGTCAACACATGGGATGTTTATGTGAACTCGCGAGCCTGGCGCGACGGGGCCGATGCGGAGAGCGCATCGCAGGCGCTCGCCGGCCTCCTCCAGACTGACTACGACACCGGGAACATAGCCGCTGAGCAGATTCGCGAGACGGTACAGCAGAGCAAGGCAGTGGATGTGCTGGTGGTGCGCGACATCGATTACGAAGTGGGGCTGCAGGTTATCAGCGCGGGCATTCCGGGAGTGATCCTGCTTTCGAACACCGAGCGCGTGAACCCCGAAGGCGACACGGGCGCCTCGGTGCTGGGATTCATCGGCCTCGACAAGTCCGGCCTGGCGGGCATCGAAGCCCAGTACGAAGACGTGCTGCGGGGCAAGCCGGGCAAGGCCATCTACGAGCGCGACACGACGGGAGAGCCCATCCCGTTCGGACACTACATCGCGATGGACCCGGTGCGCGGTCAGGACCTGGTGTTGACGATCGACCGCTACCTGCAGGGACTGGTCGAGGAGCGCCTCGCCGAGGCGATGGAACAGCACCAGGCCCGCGGCGGGGCAATCATCGTGATGAACCCCAAAACGGGGGAGATCCTGGCGCTCGCCACGAGCCCCGGGCTGAAGTACAGCACGCTCGACCTGAGCGACGCGAGCCAGATGGAACTGCTGCGCAACCGCGCGGTGACCGACCTCTACGAACCCGGGAGCGTGATGAAGGTCATCACGGCGGCTGCGGCCATCGACCGCGGCGTTGTCCGGCCCGACACCACCTACGTCGACACAGGCGTCGTGAACGTGGAAGGGACGATCCTGAACAACTGGCGCTACGAATCCTATGGCCTGCAGACCATGACCGGGGTCCTGCAGCACAGTATCAACACCGGCGCGGTGTTCATGGTCGATCTGCTCGGCGCTGAGGTGTTCCACGAGTACCTTGAGGCGTTCGGGTTCGGGAAGCCGACCGGGATTGACCTCAATGGCGAATCGGGCGGGATTGTGCGGCGGCCGAACGACCCGGACTGGTCGCCGGTGGACCTCGCGACGCAGGCGTTCGGCCAATCCATCAGCGTCACGCCGATGCAGATGATCACGGCCGTTGCGGCGGTCATCAACGGCGGCGAACTGGTGCGCCCCCACTTCGTCAAGGCCTACGTCGACAGCGACGGCACGCGTCGCGAAGTGGAACCCGTGGTTGAGCGGCGGGTCATCTCCGAAGAGGCCAGCGCGACGCTCCGGCAGATGCTGACAGACGTCATCGGGCCGGCGTCACGCCTGCACCCGGGGAAGCCGGACTACTACACCGCCGGGGGGAAGTCGGGAACGGCGAACGTGGCGGTATGGAATGGATACGACGACACGCAAATCGCCTCGTTCGTGGGATTTGCCCCGGCAGATGACCCTGAGATCCTCGTCCTCGTGAAACTCGACGAGAACCAGGACTTCGAGACCGGGACACAGGCTGCGGCCCCCGTCTTCGCCCAACTGGCGGATGAGATCCTCCAGTACCTGAGCATCCCGCCGGACGACCCCGTGTACGTGAGCGGTGGTCGATGAGTGGTGAGATGACGACGGCATTCGTCGCGGAACAGATGGGAGCGCGGGGCTACCGCGTCCATCGCGGGCCCGACGGGCCGGTCACGGGCGGCGCCGCTGATTCGCGCCTCGTGAAGCCGGGCGACCTCTTCACGGCCTTCCCGGGCGAGAACACCGACGGCAACCTGTTCGTCGGGGACGCGCTCCGCAACGGCGCGATCGCAGTCATTTGCGAGCGGGCGCCGGAGGAGATGCCGGCGGGGGCAACTGTTGTGGTCGCCCCGAACGCAACCAGGGCGGTGGGCGAACTCGCGAACGCCTGGCGGCGAGAGTGCAACCCGCGCGTCATCGGCATCACGGGGACAGTCGGGAAGACAACGGCCAAGGAACTGACGTACGCCACGCTCGCCGCCCGGTTCAAGACGCACCACAGCGAGGGCAACCTCAACTCGCGCGAAGGGCTGCCGCTGGCGCTGATGTCGCTCCGGCGCGAACACGAAGTGGCCGTCCTGGAGATGGCGATGGACAGCCGGGGCGAAATCGTCGAACTGTGCGAAATCGCCGAACCAGACGCGGGCGCCGTGCTGAACATCGGCCTGACCCACGTCTCGAAGCTCGGGAGCATCGAGGCGATTGCGAACGAAAAACTCTCGCTGCCGCGCTG
>DATBWD010000111.1:0-6428 GCA_036515015.1 Tepidiformaceae bacterium | reverse complement strand
TCCCGGTGGCCCAGGGTGAGCAGCTCTCCACCTCGCGGGTGGTTTTGCCGGAAGGCGGTGCGCTCTCATTCCAGATACCGGAGGGGATGCGCGGCGTGACGGTGCCGGTGACGATCACCAACACACCCGCAGGCAACCTGGTTGCCGGCGACTTCGTCGACGTCATCTGGATCGCCAGCCTCGCCGAGATCGACATCCCGGGTGCATTGCCCACACCGGACCCATCCGTGGCCCCGAACCCGCTCGCTACCCCGGGCGCCAACGAGATCGACCCGGCCGACTTCGGCGCCGTCATGACGCTGGTCCAGAACGTGCAGGTGCTGACTGTCGAGCGCGAGAAAGCGGCCGGCGGCACCTACGAGCCGAGCACGCGCGGCGATGGCATCGACGAAGGGGACGTGCGCTACGTGACGCTTGCGCTGACGCCGGTGCAGGCACAGTTGGTCCAACTCGCGCTCGACCGCGGGAAGATCACGCTGACACTGCGCGAGTTCGGGAACGACACGATCGAGGACATTCCCCCGGTCTCGCTGCCGCTGAAGGTGCCTTGATGGGTGGGATGAGCGGAGCAGCAGGCGGGGTGCTGGAGAGGCTGCGGCTGCTGGTCGTCGACCAGGACCTCGATAGCCGCGTGGCCACCCGGAAGGCGGTGCAGCGCATCGGGCTGGATGTCGCCGGGGAGACGGGGTTCGGCACCGCCGGGGTCTCACGCGCGCTGGAACTGCGACCGGACATCATCCTGGTGGCGGTCGAAGAACCGGTGGTCCGCCCGCTGGAGACAGTGGCAGCGCTTTCGAACGCCCTACCGAACACGCCGATCATTATTTACTCGTCGATCAGCGACGCGGAGGCCGTGCGGCGGGCGATGATCGCGGGCTCTCGCGACTACCTCGTGAAGCCGCTGCAGGCGGGGCCGCTTCGCGAGGCTCTCTTGCGCACGCTCGAGAACGAGGAGCGGCGGCAAATGCGGCTGGCCGGGCAGGTCTCGGCGTCGCACGGCCGCGGGACGGTCGTCGTGATAACCGGAGCCAAGGGCGGCATCGGCAAGTCGGTGCTTGCGGTGAACCTCGCGCTCTCGCTCCGTCAGAAAAGCAACAGGCCGGTCGTCGTGCTGGACGCCGACGACCAGTTCGGCGACATCGCGACCATGCTCGACCTCGCCCCGGCCTCGACCTTCGAGGACCTGGCACGGAAGGTCGAGGGCTTCAATCGGGACACCGTGCAGTCGTATGTGACGCCTCACGCGTCGGGCATCGACGTCATCGCCGGGTCGCCAAGGGAGGACGTCTTCGAACGGATGGACCCGGCCGGCTTGAAGCGCATCGTCGACACCCTGGCACAGGTGTACGAGTTCGTGGTGGTCGACACCTCGGGCACGTTCAACCGTTACGTGCGGGCGTGCATCGAGGCATCGACGCTCACGCTCGTGGTGACGACCAACGAGGTCTCGAGCGTACGCGACGCGGCCGCCGCGTTTCGCCGGATAGAGGGATGGGAGATTGAGCCGGAGAAGGTGCGCGTCGTGTTGAACCGCGGCATCCGCGCCGGCGGCATCCGCCCGGCCGACGTACGCGAGGCGATCGGGAGGGACATCTTCTGGGAATTGCCGTTCGACAAAAGAGTGCCGGAGTCGGTGCAGGTCGGCCGGCCGGTGACCACCGCCGGCCGCAAGACGCCGTTGGCGACGAGCATTGCCGACCTCGCGGCGCGCATCGGCGGTACATCGGAGGCGAACCACGGCGAACCGGCACGCAAGACGCGCCGGATACGCCTGCCTCTGCCATTTGTTGGCGGCCGCGTCCGCCCGGCGAGCCCCGCGGAGGTGCCCGAGAGTGAATAACCGCTACAGTTCCAGCACGCTTGAACACGACGACCATGCCCTGGCCGAACGTCTCCACCAGCGGCTCATCAAGGATCTCGACGACACCGTGCTGCGGCGCCTCGAGGGCGACGAGCGGCGAGAGGCTGTCGAACGGGCGGCCCGGACGATGGCCGGGGAACTCTTCCCATCGCTGGTGGGCGACTTCAAGGAAGAGGTCGTCAGCCGCGTCGTCGACGAGGTCATCGGGCTTGGGCCAATCGAGCCGTTGCTCCGCGACCCGAGTGTTTCGGAAGTGATGGTCAACGCCCCGGACGAGGTGTACTTCGAACGCGAAGGCGTGATTTACCCGAGCGAGGTCGTGTTCCGCGACGACGCGCACATCTTCAAGATCATCGACCGGATCGTTTCGAGCATCGGCCGGCATGTCGACGAGGCATCGCCGATGGTGGACGCGCGCCTGAAGGACGGCTCGCGCGTGAACGTCATCATCCCGCCGCTCGTACCGCGCAGCCCGACGATCACCATCCGGAAGTTCCGGCAGGACCGGCTGAGCATGGCCGACCTGGTATCGGCGGGCTCGCTGAGCCAGGAGATTGCGTCGCTACTCGACGCCTGCGTGCGTTCGAAGCTGAACATCGTCATCTCCGGCGGTACCGGCACCGGTAAGACGACGCTCCTCAACGCGCTTTCGGCAAGCCTTCCCAGTTCGGAACGGATCGTCGTGATCGAGGACCCGATCGAGCTTCAACTTCAGCAGCGGCACGTCATTTCGATGGAGGCGCGCCCGCCTTCAATCGAGGGCAGGTCGGAGGTGACCCAGCGCGACCTGGTGCGCAACGCACTGCGCATGCGCCCGGACCGCATTATCGTGGGCGAAGTCCGCGGGGCGGAGGCCTTCGACATGCTGCAGGCCATGAACACGGGCCACGAAGGTTCGCTGACGACCGTCCATGCGAACTCGTCCCGGGATGCGCTGAGCCGGATCGAGAGCATGGTGTTGATGGTGGGCATGGACCTGCCGGTGCTGACAATCCGGGAGCACATGGCTTCGGCGTTGCACATGGTCGTGCACATCACGCGCCTCTCCGACGGTACCCGCCGTGTCACGAACGTGACCGAGATTTCGGGCATGGAGGGGCAGGTCATCACGTTGCAGGACCTGTTCGTGTTCCGCCAGACCGGCGTCGACGAGACCGGCCGGGTCCTGGGCGAACTGCGGGCCACGGGCATCCGGCCACGGCTTGCCGACCGCATCAAGTCGTTCGGCATTTCGCTGCCGGAGAGCACTTTCAACGTGGAAAGGTGGGGCTAGCGGCATGCTCCTCCTGCTGATCGCACTGACGCTAACCGGCGCGTTCGCGCTCGGCGGCCTCTATGTGGCCGACCAGGTGACCGCACCCGGCAGGATCGCCCGCCAGCGTCTGCAGACCAGGCAGGACACCCGCCAGGGCGGGACCTCGGCGCTGCGCTCCAACCGCAGCAGCGTGCCGATGGTGCACCTGCTCCCGCTTTCGGCAACGGCCCGCGAACGCATCCAGCTGGACCTCCACCGGGCGGGCATGCGGATGCAGGTCAACGAGTTCCTCGCCATCAAGCTCGGCGTCGGCGTGGGCGTGGCGTTCGTATCGGCGCTGGTGGCCGCTTCGTTTGTCGCGGTGACGGGGTTCATCCTGATCGCAGGGGCGGTGGGACTCCTCATCGGCTGGGTCCTTCCCGGTTTCCATGTCTCCCGCCGTACGCGGAAGCGACGTCTGCAGATCGAACACCAGCTTCCGGAGGCTCTGATGGCGATCGCGAAGTCGCTCCGGGCCGGTTCCGGCTTCTTGCACGCCCTTGCGTTCGCAGCCGGCGAGACACGAGACCCGCTCGGTGGCGAACTGCAGGCGGTCCTTCGGGACCTGCAACTCGGCGCCGAAGCGGAAGAAGTATTTGGCGACCTCGGGCGCCGGGTAGGGAGCAAGGACCTGGACATCGTGGTGACGGCGATCCTCATCCAGCGGTCCGCGGGTGGGAACCTGGCCGAGATCCTGAGCAACGTGACGAAGACGATCCGCGAGCGAGTGAAGCTCCAGGGCGACATCAACACACTAACGAGCAAGCAGAAGCTGATGGGAAACATCATCGCCTTCGTGCCGGTGATTGTGGTGATCCTCATGCTGCTCATCAACCCGGAAATGGGAAACCTCCTGATCAACACCGGTGTGGGGAGGATCGCCCTCGGCGCCGGGATTGGGTTCGAACTGCTCGGGCTGTTCCTGATCAGGCGGCTCGCGGTGATTGAGGTTTAAGCGATGGGTGGAATCATTCTCATTGGGCTGCTTTCGTTCGGCGCCGTATTCCTGGGGGTGATGGCGGTGGCGGCGCCGCGACGCCAGCTCATGCGGAAGCGCCTGGGCCTGGACAAGCCGTCGAGCATCGCATCCGAGCGCCGGCTGGAGGGAGGCTTCCTCGCGCGAAACGTAGCACCATTCATGAAGCGCGCCGGCGGGAGGGTCGCGTCGCTGCTCCCACACAACATCATCCACGGCGTGGAACGCATGCTGATGATGGCGAACGACCCATGGTCCTTGCATGGCTTCCTGGCAGCGTGGCTCGGGGCGGCGATCGGAGCAATTGTCTTCACGGTCTGGCTCACTGCTTCCTCCAACATGTCGCCGCTCCAGGTCCTCACCCTTGGCGGACTGTTCATCATGCTCTGTGTGACTCTCCCCTATGCCACGCTGCGGCGGCGCGTGCGCGCACGGCAAAAGGCGATCACCCACGGCCTGCCCGATGCGCTGGACCTGCTCGTGACCTGCGTTGAAGCGGGGATCGGCGTCGACGCCGCGTTCGTCATGGTCACCGAGAAGACGGAAGGGCCGATCGCCGAGACGTTCACGCTCTACCTGCGACAGGTGGGGCTCGGGCGGGCGCGCCGGGACGCCCTCGCGTACGTCGCCGAGCGGACGGGCGTACAGGACCTGATGGTGCTCGCCGCGAGCGTGTCGCAGGGAGAGGAACTGGGCACGTCCTTGAGTGACGTTTTGCGGACGCAGGCGGAGGGCCTGCGGGTTGCGCGCAGGCAGCGGGCGGAGGCGGCGGCGCAGCGGGCT
The DNA here is from genome assembly GCA_036515015.1 of Tepidiformaceae bacterium. Lineage (GTDB taxonomy): Bacteria > Chloroflexota > Dehalococcoidia > Tepidiformales > Tepidiformaceae > DATBWD01. Next base: position 1,514 of record DATBWD010000111.1, on the reverse strand, counting down.
CCCGTATTGATGACGATCCCGCTCGTCCTTTGCTTCATGCCAGCGATGGCGGCGGTGGTGGTCGTGCCGTCGGTCCTCAACCTCCTCAACTTCATCGACGGCTGATGGTTTCGGCGGAGGTTGCCAGCAACGTCGCGCGGACGCCCGGCGCCATCCCGGCGGCAGGGATTGGGGTGGCCCTTGCCCTGTTGGTTGGCCTGCCCATCGCGCTGTTGAGGGCGGAAGGGACCTTCGAGGCCGTGATCATCCTGGCGGCTGTCGGGGTGGCCGGCGGGGTTGCGGCGTTCGACCTGCGGACTCGCCGTGCGCCCAACGTCGTGACGTATCCCGCAATCGCCGCGTTCACGGCTGCGGCGGCCCTCATATCGCTCCAGACGGGTCTCGAGGCCCTGGCCGGGGCGCTGGTGATGTTCGGCGTCTTCCTCGTCATCGCTGTCGCGGGCCGCGGGAGGATGGGGTTCGGCGACGTGAAGATGGCGGCAGTTTCCGGGGCCATCGTCGGGCTACGGGGTGTAGTGCCCCTCCTGTTGATCACGTTTGTCGCGGGAGCCCTCGTCGCAGTATTCATGATGGTGGTGCTGAAACGCAGGCGGCAGGAGACCGTTGCGTTCACGCCCTTCCTCGCGCTGGGAGTGGTCGGTTGCCTGGCGGCATTCGACCTGTACCTGGTGGGTTGACCATGCCTGTGAGCGGAATCCGAACGTTGCTGCTGGCGGTGCTCCTCGGGGCCGCGGCCCTTCTTTCCGGCCAGATGACTGCGACCGCGGACGGTGAAATTACCGTCAGGGTCGACGACCATGTGAACGACGACGGCTTCCCGACGATCACCGTGGTCGTCACGGCGGACGAGGCGGGGCGGCCGTTGGGCTCGTTGTTGCCGTCGGAAATCCAGATAGCGGAAGGCCCGACCGGCGGCGCAACTGCGGCGAGAGTTACGGACGTGACGCCGGCCACGGGCACCATTCCCATGGCGCTCGTGATTACCATCGACGTGAGCGGAAGCATGGCCGGTCCGGCCATCGACCAGGCCCGGGCCTTCGCCGCATCGCTCGTGAACTCGCTTGCCCCGGACGACATGGCAGCGCTGGTGACGTTCTCCGATTCAGTGCAGGTGGTCCAGCCGTTCACTTCCGACAAGAACGTCCTGCTGGGTGCGATCGGCACGATTGTCGCGCGGGGCAACACGGCACTCTATGAGGCGGTGGCACGATCCGCCGAACTTTCGACACAGGAAGTGCCGCGCCGGGCGGTGGTGATCATTAGCGACGGCGAGAACTTTGGCGTGCCGCCCACTGCGACGCGTGACGGCTCGCTGGAGGCAGCGGCAAATGCGTCGACGTTCTATGTCGTTGGTGTCGGGAACCTTGTCGACCGGCCGTACCTCCAGTCCCTGGCGGACCTGACCGGCGGCCGATACTTCGAAGCGCCCGCGCCAACGGAGCTCCCGGGGATCTACTCCTCGATCGAGGAACTCCTGCGTGCACAGTACGCCGTGACCTTCGAGAGCGCCGCGA
>DATBWD010000110.1:0-7978 GCA_036515015.1 Tepidiformaceae bacterium | reverse complement strand
TGTGCTCGAACAGCAAGCCGATATCCTCTGGCACCGCACGACCGACCTCTCCGGCTACGACGCCGTCGTCCTCCCGGGCGGCTTCTCCTACGGCGACTACTTGCGCTGTGGCGCCATCGCCCGCTTCTCTCCCGTGATGGATGAGGTCGTCCGCTTCGCCGAAGCGGGCAAGCCCGTCATCGGTATCTGCAACGGCTTCCAGGTCCTCTGCGAAAGCGGGCTCCTTCCTGGCGTGCTCATCCGCAACCAGAGCCTGCAGTTCCGCTGCGAGTGGACGCACCTCCGGCGGGAAGGCGGCGCGACCCCCTGGGCCAACGCCATCCCCGGTGGCGCCGTGCTCCACGTCCCCATCAGCCACGGCGAAGGCAACTACTTTGCCGAACCCGAAACCCTCGACCGCCTCGAACAGGAAGGCCGTGTCGTCTTCCGCTACTGCGACGCCTCCGGCACTGTCACCGCGGAGGCGAACCCCAACGGGAGCCTGAGGAACATCGCCGGGATCATCAACCAGCGCGGCAACGTCCTCGGAATGATGCCCCACCCGGAACGAGCTGGCGAAGACCTCGTCGGCGGTGTCGATGGGAACCGCATCTGGGAATCCTTCATCCGCGAAGCCCTGACTACCACTGCGTAAGAGTCTCAGCTAAGGAGACCAATCCGCCAGGGCCCGCACTCACCGGGCCCTCCCCTCAACCACCGGCCCGCCACCGGCCCTTTCCGAAGCTTGCTGCGGTCTTGTAACTCCAGCCTTCCCGCCGGTAACCACCCTTACCGCACCGTGGCCCTACCTTGTCTTCATGACACTGCCACTCCACCGAACAGGCACTACCTCTGAAGCGGCCGAGGCCCCCGAGCCCCTTCAGTTCACCGCTCGCCGCGTCATGGTCAACGCCGGTCTCGGCGAGCGGTACTTCGCCACGGGACTCGACCTCCTCCTTCTCATCGTTCTCTGTCCGCTGGTGCTCGGCGCCCTTGCCGTCATCCTCAGGGGATGGTGGCCGGCTGGCGCTCTTTTGGCCGCCGTCTCCTACCTCGCCCTCGCCTGGTCCGACGGCCAGTCCATCGGCATGCGAGCCGTCGGCATCCGCCTCGTCTGCGTCCGCTCAGGCGGCGCGCCGGGCATGATGCGCGCGCTCGCGAGGGCGGCCTTCGTGCTCCCGCCTGTCGTTGCGCTTCTCCTTCTCGCCGACGCCGGCATCGCGGGCGAAAGCTTCTCGAGCCGCGAACCGGTCGTCTACACCGCGATGGCCGTCCTCGTCCTCGGCTTCGCCAACGAACTCTGGGCCCTCGTAGACCCGCAACGGCGCGCCATCCCCGACCGCATTACCGGCCTCGCACTCGTCCGCGACCGTGGACGCGAAGTTCGAGTCGTCCAGACCGGCTAACCGCTACTCCTTCGCTCGCCCTGGCGCCCGCGGGAACTGTCCCGTGGCCGGGTGCGCCTGTACGCTTTCCTTATGCCCGTTGACCAGGAAGCCCTCGACGCCGTCGCCCTCAGCCGCCCCGAATACGACCTTCTCGTCGAGCAACTGGGCCGCGAACCGACCGAGGTCGAACTGGGCATGTTCGGCTCCCTCTGGAGCGAGCACTGCGGCTACAAGAACAGCAAGCCCCTCCTGAGCCTGTTCCCCACATCCGGCGAACGCGTCCTCACCAAGGTCGGCGCCGAAAACGCCGGAGCCATCGACATTGGCGACGGCCTCTGCATCGTCATGAAGGTCGAATCGCACAACCACCCCTCCGCGATCGAACCCTTCCAGGGCGCCGCCACCGGCGTCGGCGGCATCGTCCGCGACATCTTCGCCATGGGCGCCTACCCCATCGCCATCCTCGACTCCCTGCGCTTCGGACCGCCCGCCGACCCGACGAACCGCTACCTGCTCGAAGGCGTCGTCGGCGGCATCGGCAGCTATGGCAACTGCCTCGGCATCCCCAACGTCGGGGGCGAAGTGCTCTTCGCCGAATCCTACAACGGGAATCCGCTCGTCAACGCCATGTGTGTCGGCCTCGCCCGCACCGACCACCTCCTCAGCGCTCGCGCGAGCGGCGCCGGCAACCCCCTCCTCCTTGTTGGCGCCGATACCGGGCGCGACGGCATCCACGGGGCCAGCGGCCTCGCCAGCCGCACCGACCCCGAAGCACGCTTCGAAGAAATGCGCCCCGCCGTCCAGGTGGGCAATCCGTTCATGGAAAAGCTGCTCATGGAGGCCTGCTACGAACTCGCCTCCGAACACCGCGACTGGATTGTCGGCCTCCAGGACCTCGGCGCCGCTGGCCTCACCAGTTCGGTGGTCGAGTGCTGTGCAAAGGGCGGCTCGGGCGCAATTCTCGAACTCGCGAAGGTCCCCCGCCGCGAACACGGCATGACCCCCTACGAAGTCATGCTCTCCGAAAGCCAGGAGCGCATGCTCGTGATCGCTCGCCGCGAACACGCGGACGACGTCACCGAACTCTTCCGCCGCTGGGAACTGCACTGCGAGGAAATAGGCCAGGTCACCGACGGCGATGAAGTCGTCATCCTCGATGACGGCCGCGAGTTCGCTCGCGTCCCCGTCGAGATTGCCACCGAGCCGCCGCAGTATCGCCGCAACGGCACCCGCCCGGCCGAACTCGCGGAACTCAACGCCTTCGACCCGGCCTCGCTCCCCGACCTGCAGCCCGCGGACGCCACCGCGGCACTCCTCCGCCTGCTCGCCCGGCCCAACATCGCCAGCAAGCGATTCGTCTACCGCCAGTACGACCAGCAGGTGCTCGCCAACACCATCGTCACGCCCGGTGGCGACGCGGCCGTCCTCCGCATTGCCGGTACCAACCGCGGCATCGCCCTCAAGACCGACTGCAACGGCCGACTCGCCTACCTCGACCCCTTCGCCGGCGGCGCCATCGCCGTCGCCGAAGCCGCCCGCAACGTCGTTTGCACCGGCGCCCTTCCCGTCGCCGTCACCGACTGCCTCAACTTCGGCAACCCGGAAAAGCTGGACGTCTACTACACACTCGAACAGTGCATCCGCGGCATCGCTGCCGCCTGCGAAGAGTTCTCAACGCCCGTCGTCAGCGGCAACGTCAGCCTCTACAACGAAACCGGCGGCCGCCCCGTCTACCCGACACCCGTCGTCGGGATGCTGGGCCTGATCGACGACGTCTCACGCCACCTTCGCGCCGGCTTCGAACGCCCGGGCTGCGAGGTCTGGCTGCTGGGCGCCACGCTCGAACAGCCCGCCTCCACACTCGGCGGCAGCGAATACCTCGAAACCGAACATGGCCTCGTCGCGGGTCTGCCCGCCGTCGACCTCTCCGCTGAGCACCGGCTCCACCGCCTCGTCCTCCGGGCCAACGAGGAGGGCCTCCTCGAGAGCGCGCACGACTGCTCCGACGGCGGCCTCGCCGTCACGATCGCCGAAAGTTGTCTCCTTGGGGATCATGGCTTCCGCAGCGAAACGGGCGTCGAGGGCCGCCTCGATGCCGCCCTCTTCGGTGAAGCCCAGGGGCGCATTGTGGTCAGTCTCGCGGCCGATGGCTTCCGCCAGGGCGGAGGCAGCGCTCGCCTTCAGGATCTCGCCCGCGAACTTGGAGTCCCGGTCGTTCGTCTCGGCCGCACCACCGCAGAAGGCACCTTCGAATTCGGGCCCATCCGTGCCAGCCTGGTTGAGTTGAAGGAAGCCTACGAGGCGTTTCTCTAGGTCGGGAGTGGGGTCAGGACCTGCTGGGTTCCAGCTTTTCCAGCCGCTGCTCAACCTCTCGAAGCTCTCGCATCAATTGATCCCGGTAGAGGTGCAGCAACTCCTGCTCTTCCTGCCAGTGGATCCTGTCGCGACGCATGGGCACGGGACCGCCGTAGCGGCTGAGCAGCCCTTCCCGGGTGATACCGGAACTCATATCCTCCACTCCTTCTCCCGCCTCGGGGGAAACTGGCCGAACTATCGCCCGCCGGTCGTCTCAGGGATGTCAATCCCTTCGACCCCCGGCTTGCAAGCGCATTGCGACGGATGCCGCTCCCCTGGCGCGAGAACGAACCACGGCGGGCCGCTACCATCGGTTGGTGCATGCGTCCCCTGCCACCCGCCAACCCGAGACTCGCCGTGTCACCTGACGTCCCCGACGGCGGTGAAGAACTGCCCTGGCCAGACCGCCACGCCGGGGTCCTCCTCCACCCCACCTCGCTCCCCGGCTCCGGTGGCATCGGCGACCTTGGCCCCGAAGCGCACCGCTTCATCGATCTCCTGAAGCGGGCGGGCCAGTCACTCTGGCAGATCTTGCCCCTCGGCCCGCCCGGGCCCGGCAATTCGCCTTACGCGGCACGCTCGTCGTTCGCCGGCAATCCACTGCTCATCTCGCTCGAACGTCTGGCCGAAGACGGCCTCCTCGACCACTCACGCCTCGATGACGTTCCGGCCTTCCCCGCCGACCGCGTCGACTTCGAGGCGGTCCGCCGCTGGAAGGCACCGCTCTTGCGCGAGGCCTTCGACCGCTTCGACGGCTCCGACGCGGGCTTCGAGCACTTCCGGGAAGAGTCCCGCTCGTGGCTCCCCGATTACGCGCTCTACATGGCCCTCGCTTCCACCCTCGAAACCTCGTGGCGAGACTGGCCCGGTGGCCTCGCCTCCCGCGACCCGTCCGCCCTTGAGCACGCCCGCCGGCGCCTCGCGCCCGAGATCGCGTACCTCGAATTCCAGCAGTGGCAGTTCTATCGCCAGTGGCAGGCGCTCAGGCAGCACGCAACCAGCAACGGCATCCGCGTCATCGGCGATATCCCCATCTTCGTTGCCTTCGACAGCGCCGATGTCTGGGCGAACCAGCACATCTTCAAACTCGGGCCAGACCTGCTCCCCGAAGTCGTGGCCGGCGTCCCGCCCGATGCCTTCTCGGCAACCGGCCAGCGCTGGGGCAATCCGCTCTACCGTTGGGACGTCCTCCGCGCCGAAGACTACGGATGGTGGCTCCACCGCATCCGCCACACGTTCGCGCTCGTCGACCTCACTCGCATCGACCACTTCCGTGGCTTCGAAGCCGCCTGGGAGATCCCGGTCGCCGCGGCCACCGCCGAATCCGGCCGCTGGATTCTTGGGCCTGGCCGCGAATTCTTCGACCACGCCGAATCCCACCTTGGCCGCCTCGGCATCATCGTGGAAGACCTCGGGCTGATCACTCGCAGCGTTCGCGAACTGCGCGATGCACTCGGGTATCCCGGGATGAAGGTGCTCCAGTTCGCTTTTGGCGACGACTCCCGCAACCCCTACCTTCCCCACAACATCCCCGTGTCGTCCGCCGTCTACACCGGCACCCACGACAACGACACCACCCTCGGCTGGTTTCAGTCCCGCTCCTCACACGAGCGCGACCGCATCCTCCGCTACCTCGCCGTCGATGGCCACGACATCGTCAGCGACCTCATCCGAGTTGCCTACGGCACCGTCGCCGAGATGGCAATCATCCCCATGCAGGACATCCTCCGCCTCGGCAGCGACGCCCGGATGAACACCCCCGGCCAGGCCGACGGCAACTGGGGCTGGCGTTTCCAGTGGGAGCAGGTCGATCCCGGCCACGTCGGCTGGCTGCGTGACATGGCCGTGACCTATGGCCGGGCCCGGCCCTAGACCTGCACCATCGCGTTCGCGATCTCGTCCTCATCCAGTGACGGTCCCACAACGGCGCAGTGCAGGCCTTCGCGCTTCAGCAGCCGCTGGGCCAGCGTCAGGACATCGTCCGCCGTCACGTCCTCGATCTTCGCCACGACCTCGTCGATCGACTCGATACGGCCCTTGGTCAGCAAAGCCTCGCCGTGCCGCTGCCCCAGCGAATGTGCCGTCTCGAGCGATAGCCGGAACCGTCCGATGTTGTGGTCCTTCGCCTTGCGCAACTCGTCTTCCGGCACCCGCTCGTGACAGAGCCGCTCAGCCTCCTCGATGCACACCCGGATCGTTTCCGAAAGCTTGTCACGGTCGACTCCCGCGGAGATCGTGAAAACCCCGGCATCGGCCAGGTACCCGTAGCCAGACCCGACCGAATACGCCAGCCCTCGCCGCTCACGCACTTCCTTGAACAGCCGCGACGACATCCCCGCTCCCAGCACGTCGTTCAGCACCCGCAGCTTGAACCGGTCCGGGTCGTTACGGCCGAAGATCGGCAGCCCGAGGAACATCGTGCACTGGTCGATCTCGCGCGTATCCACCACGACCTCCGGCCCGGAAACTTCGGGGTCGTAGGGCTGCACCGAGGGCAACTGGCCATCGCTCAGGTCCCTGAACACCGGCTCCGCCAGTTCGACCACGCGCTCGTGCCGCACGTTCCCTGCCACCGAGAGCACGATGTTCGAAGGTAGATACCACTGCTCGATGTGCTGGATGAAGTCCGGCCGCTGCATCCCCTGCACGAGGTCGACGGTCCCGCCGACATCGCGCCCCGGCGGCTGGTCACCGTAGACGGCTGTCCCGATGAGCCGCCCGGCCCACGCGCTCGGATTGTCGTGGTTCCGCTTGAGTTCCTGCTGGACCACGGTACGCTCGCGGTCGATCTCAGCCTGCTCGAGCTTCGAGTTGAGCAGCATGTCCGTCGCCACGTCGAGCGCCGTCTCGAACCGGTCGTAGGGCACGATGTTCCAGTAGCAGGTGAATTCCTTGTTCGTGTAGGCGTTGAGCGTCCCGCCAGCGCCTTCGATCTCCTGCGCGATCATGATTGCGTCGGGCCTGCGCTCTGTTCCCTTGAACACCATGTGCTCGAGAAAATGCGTAATCCCGTTGAGCAGGGGCGGTTCCGAACGCGAGCCCGCCCCCACGAACAGGCTGATCGAAACCGCCTGCGTTGTCGGTATCGGGGTCGTGCAGATGCGAAACCCGTTAGGTAGCGTGGTTGTCTCCCACGTGACTGCCAAGGACTCCCTCCGGGGGTGGGTGTGAAGCGGTATTCTACGGATTGCCGCGCTTATCGATAGTCATGCCCATAAAGACTTCGTGACGGTCTTGTTCAACCACTGCGCCGAACGGTTGGCAACGCACGGTCGAACCTCTCAGGGCTGCGGCTCAGGCGTAAGGTAGTCCTCGGCCGCCCAGCCGTCCCCGAGGTTCGTCTTCACCTTCCACCACTGCAGGTTGTCCGCCGGCTGAGGCCCCTCGAGCACCGTCACCTTCTGGCCGTCTGCCAGGCACACGATCGCGTCGTTGGTGCGCCCGGGCGCGACCCGCACGTTGAGACAGTCGCCCGTCCCCGTGACAACCGCCGTTCCCCCGATCGTGAGCTTCCCTGCCGGCGCGGTGGTGCCGTCCGCCGGTACCGGCGTTGAGCCGCCGGGGTTCCCCCCAGCGACAGGCGTCGTCGTGGTGGCCGTCCCCCCGGCCCCCGTGCCGTCCCCCTCCGATGCCGGGGTGTCGTCGCCGCCCACCAGCCGGTCCACCGCCCAGATGATGCTGAACGCGACCGCCACCGCCACGAGCGCTGCCACCGGGACATACCAGTACGCCAGGATGCCGTGACGGCCATAGACCTTCGGAAGCGTCTTCGATGGTGGATACCGTTCTGCCTTGTTGAGCACCGCGTACCGGCGCCCCTGGCCCGGTGCGGGTGGGAGCGGCGCGTCCGGCGCCACCTGGTGCGCGGGCCGTCTCGCCCCAACAACCTCATCCGCGGCCGCCCTCTCCCGGGAAGCCTCGTCGCCCGGAGCCACTGGCGGTGCCACGCGCGGCCGGACGGCCTCCGCCCGCTCCCGGGTGTCTCCCGTCCGCGACCCCAGCGCTTCGGGCCGTTGCGTCCCTGCATCCGGTATCGGCGCAAACGATCGCGGCACCGCCCGCAGCCCTTCGCCGGGGTGCGGCGCGGGCGCCCCGCTCGGGCGGCTCTGGCTGTATGACTGGGCGATCGGGTTCGAAAGATGCGCCGGCTGCGTCGCGCATCCCCCGTGCTTCACCCAGCACGACGGGTGGTGCAGCACCCCGCATCCGTCACAGCGGAGCACGGCTTCACCGCCGTCGAAGGACTGGTCGCAGAG
>DATBWD010000109.1:0-2981 GCA_036515015.1 Tepidiformaceae bacterium | reverse complement strand
CCCCGAACGCCACCATCCGCGCGTACTTGTTTTCATCCCGCACTTCGCGCCACTTCGCGTGATAGCGGTGCTGCTTGCGCCCTTTCGCGTCGCGCCCCGTCGCCTGCAGGTGCCCGTTCGCCCGGGGCGAAATCCAGACATCGGTCCACGCCGGCGGTATCGCCAGCGATCGGATCCGTGCGAGCGCTTCCTCGTCGCGAACTGGCTCGCCGCTACTCTCGAAGTATTGGAACTTCCCGCGGACCAGCTTCCTCCGGATGCCAGGCATCGTGTCGCTCACGTAACGAAGCCCCGCCGATCGTGCAGTCTCGACGGGGTCAGCGGCGGCAATCTGGCTTTCGTCGGCGTTCGATGTCGCTAGCGCAACCACGCAGTTATCTTCGCTGCCCGGCGTCTCAGGCGGGCAAGGGCGCGGCCCGGCGCTGTTGCAGCACCCTCTCGCTCTTACCCGGCCGCGCGTAGCGGGAACTGCCTGCCCGCCCGGATAAGTCCAGCCGGGCGGGCTCGCCGTCCGGCCACGGGTCGCACCCGTGCATCCGCGCAGAGGCGCCGCAGTTCCAGGCGCACCCAGGCTTCACGCCCCGGTTCGAGCGTGCCAAGGTGGTCTCTAATCCAGGCCGCCAGTTCGCGAGTCTCGTATCGGAGGCCATGCAGCCGCGCATCGATGGCCCCGGCTTCGCTCTCGATCGTGAACCGCGCTTCCCGGAACCCCTCCGACCGGCCCTCCAGCACCGCCTGCGCGCCGCGCAGCATGCGCGCCAATTCCGTTTCCTCGCGCCCTCCGCGGATGGTTCCCTCGACGGCGATGGACTGCTCGCTGTAACTCGAAATGGGACGGTCGGCCCCGTCAGCCACCTGCTGGGGAACAACGATGGGCCTGAACCGGGCCGCCCGCGCGGCGCCCAGTGCCTCTTCTCGCGAACTGGCGACCCCTGCCCGCACCGGCAGTCGCAGCCACGTTTCCGCTAGCTGCCCGAGGCGGCCGGCTGCAGTCTCTTCCCGCCCAAACAGTGCCTCTGTCCCGGCAAGGTCGATGAACAGGTGGTCCGGCCCGCCAACCGCGACAAGCGGTGTCGCGCGAACCCGGATGATCGATGCAATGCGCTCCATCCGCTCGAAGCACTCGGGGCTGGTGTCCGCGAGGAACACCGCGCCCGGGCACCTCCGCCGTGCCTCGGCGGCCGACATGCCTGGTACCACTCCAGCCGCGGCTGCCTGCGCCGAGGCCGACACCACAAGCGCCGTGTCGCCCGAACCCTGCAGGGTCACCACCGGGCGCTCGGCAAGCTCCGGACGGCCTTCGGTCGCAACCTCGATGGCGATTCGTGGGAAGTACAGGCAGAGGACGCGCATGGCAAATCTCGCTGGTGGATTTCTCCTAAAATAGAACGCATGTTCTGATTCGTCAAGAGTATCGTTCGCTCAACAACGCACGCAGGCCCGCCAGTGGAAGCTCTCCCCACCCTCGAGGAAATCGACCCTGAAGCCGCTCTCGATCGGGTCGGCGGCAAGGCGCTGAGCCTCGCCCGGCTGGCGAGGGCCGGTTTCACTGTCCCGCCTGCCTTCGTCATTACCACGGCAGTCACACAGTCCCTGCAGTCGTCGCCCGAGGACCGGTCCCTCGGTGCCTGGCCCGCCATCCTCCAGCGCTACCACGAACTCGGCTTCGCCGCCCACCCCGTTGCCGTCCGCTCGTCCGCAGTCGACGAAGATTCCGCGACCGCCTCGTTCGCCGGCCAGCATGCCACCGTCCTCAACGTGACCGGCGCAGACGAACTCGAGGACGCCGTCCGCACCTGCATCGCCTCCCTCCACTCCGAGTCCGCCGTTGCCTACCGCGAGCACGCGGGTGGCCGGCAGACGGAGGCCCGGATGGCTGTCATCGTCCAACGGATGGTCCCCGCCGTCGTCGGTGGCGTCGCCTTCAGCATCGACCCCCTGACCGGCGACACCTCACGCGCCGTCGTCGAGGCCGTCGCGGGCAGCGGCGACTCGCTCGTTTCGGGCGCCCGGGAGGGCGATCGCATCGTCCTCAGCCGCCCCGCGCTGGAAGTCGTCGACGAACACCATCCGGGGATGCCGGTGCTCCACACAAACCTCGCCATCGTCATTGCTCAGGCAGCCATCCAGGCCGAGGAAGCCTTCGGCGCCCCACAGGACATCGAGTTCGCGTTCGACGGCGACACCCTCTGGATGCTCCAGGCCCGCCCCGTCACGGTCGCCGGCGACGCCTCCCCCTCCGGTGGTTGGACCAGCGAGTTCGACACCCCGACCACCGACGACGACCTCTGGACCAGTTCGAACGTTCAGGAGGTGCTGCCCGGCCTCCTCACACCCCTCACCATGTCGATCTTCGGCGCCCATGCGCACATTGCCTACACGCGCGGCTACCAGCGCCTCCGCCTCCTCTCCAAAGACGAATGGCCCAATTTCGTCGGCCTCTTCTACAACCGGGCGTTCCTCAACGTCGGCGCCACGCGACTCATCGCCGAGCGTGCCTTCGGCGCCAGCGGCGATGCAGCCGAACATCGCTACCTCGGCGGCGAACTCCCGAAGAAGCCCCGGAGAGACAACTCGCTCAAGAACTGGAAGCACCGCTTCCTCAGCGTCATCCCCCTCACGCGCATGACCATCGGCATCTTCCGCGCCGCCGACCGCCTCGACCGGGAAACGACCGCCTGGGAGCAGCGCCTCCGCTCGATAGACCCTGCAACCCTCTCGAACTCAAAACTGGAGTCGCTACGCCAGGAACTGATGCACTGGTCGAGTAATAACTTCAGCGTCCACCTTCAGGCGAGTGCCTGCGCCGGCGCCGGCTTCGAAATGGTCGCGAAGGCCGTCCAGCCCATCCTCGGCGATGAGACCGAAGCCCGCGTCCCCGCGCTCTTCACCGGCATGGGCGGCGTCGAAAGCGCCCAGATAGGCCTCGACCTCTGGTCCCTCTCCCGTATCGCCCTCCAACAGGGCATGGACGACGCCGT
>DATBWD010000108.1:0-8663 GCA_036515015.1 Tepidiformaceae bacterium | reverse complement strand
CCACAATCGATGCGAGAATCAGGAGAGCCCCGGCAGCCCGAAAACGCCCCGATCTCACGCCTACGCCCTCACCCGGCATCGGCGGACTCCGCGGGGCTGCAGGTCGCGCCAGTGCCTCTGACTCTTAAGTCGGCGCTACTCTACCCGAAACGGCACTGCTTTGGCGATAGAAAATGCGGTCTCTCCCCCGGCGCCCCACGAGGCGGCTGAGGCCATCTACCCTCGTGCGAACCTAGACGGCCCGCGCCAGTGCCGTTACCGCCGCGGCCAGCACGATCACCACCAGCACCGGCGCGCGGAGTGCCACCGCCACCGCCGCCACCGCAAGCCCCAGGGCGCGTTCGTCGATTGTCAGCCGCTGATCGCCGGCGAAGGTCTGGGTCGCCACGAGGGCGGCCAACAGTGCCGGCGCGAGCATCGCGACGACGCCCACCAACCGTCCCGGCAGTTCCCGGCCGCCGAGCGCAACCGGCCCGGCCGCCTTGATGCCCATGGTCACAGCGCCAATCACGAGGATCATCGTCCAGGTCTCGTTCATCGCCGGCGCAGCCCCAGGAAGCAGGCGAGGGCCGCGGCGATAATCGGCACCCCGGCCTGGGTGAATGGCACCAGCGCCAGCGCTATCGCGGCCCCCGCGATGGCAACCACCAGTGCCCTTCGTTCCCGCACCTGAGGCGCCAGCAACGAGAGGAACAGCGCCGGGAAGGCTGCATCGAAGCCCAGTCGCTCCGGGTCTCCGAGCACGTCGCCGCCGATGATGCCCGCAACCGTCCCGGCCACCCACGCGAAGTAGATGAGCAGCCCGGCCCCGATCAGCAGACGCGAATTGAACCTGCCCCCGCCCTGGTTCGCTATCGCCCACGACTCGTCGATGACCAGTTGCGACGTGATGAACCGCCGCGCGGTCGAGCCCCCGAGCGCGGGCGCGACTGAGAGCCCGATGGGCCCATACCTTGCGTTGAGGAGGATGGCCGCGACGATGGCCGCGCCGAGGCTCCCGCCCTCCCCGATGATCGAGACGGCCGCGAACTGTGCCGAGCCGGCGAACGTGGTGGCCGACATCAGCGTGGCCGCGAGCAGGCTCATCCCCGCGTCCTGCGCGAGCACACCCCAGGAAATGCCGAAGACACCGACCGCTACCGCCAGCGGCCATGCCGCCCGCATCCCATCGCTGATGCTGTGTCCCTGCACCGCGCGCGGCGGCGCCTGGCTCTCCACCGGTTAAGTGTCGTACAGCGAATCTTCGTCGGCCAACGGCCCGTCGGCCCGGAGGCCTAATCCTCGCCGAAGATGATGATCGCGGCCGCAGCCAGCGCCGTATCGAGGCGGACGAGCGCTTCTTCGCCCTTCGCGCGTTTGTTCGCCGTGCCATCCAGGTCGGCCGCAAGCCTGCCCATCGCGCGGCCATCGCGTGCGGCGGCGGTCGCCTCGCGGTAGCGGAGGTAGGCGCCCGGCCGGCCGAGCGCTGCCGCGGCGATGGTCCCCCGGCGGAGCGCGTCTTCGACCCGCTTCCCGGCGGAGTCGATCTTGCTCGCCATCTGCTGGGCGGCCTGGAGGCGGTCGCGCTCCTGTTCGCTTTCGAACCGGCGGTCGGTGATGGCGTTACCCGCATCATCGAGCGCATCCGCGGCCTGCAACACCGCCTCGGCCGCCTCGGCAAGCCGCTTGCTTTGCTCCTCATTCATCATTCGTGGACTCCTCGTCTCGACATCAGGGGCGCGCCCCCACCCTACACGACCCGCCCCTCCCGCGGGAGGGGCCGGGCGCGAGGACTGAGGGAGAAAGGACTGAGGACTTAGGGCTCATCGAGCGGGCCAACTAAGTCCTCAGTCCCAAGTCCTTAGTCCTTAGCCGGCGGCGCGAAGCGCCAGCCGCTGCTACCGTTATCCCGTGCCCGACCGCCAGGCCCTCCTCCAACTCGCCATCGAAATCGCGCACGAGGCCGGTGCGCTGCTCACCGCCCGGCAGGCCACCGTCCGCCAGTCCGTCTCGACCAAGTCGACGGCCACGGACATGGTCACCCAGGTCGACAAAGACACCGAGGCACTCATCGTCGAACGCATCCTCGCCGCCCGCCCGGACGACGGCCTGCTCGGGGAGGAAGGCGCTTCCCGCCCGGGGACCTCCGGCGTTCGCTGGGTCATCGACCCCCTCGACGGCACGACGAACTACATCTACGGCTGGCCGGCCTACGCCGTCGCGATCGGCGTCGAATACCAGGGCGAAGCCATCGCAGGCGTGGTCCACGACGCCGCCCGCAACGAGACCTTCTCGGCCAGCCTCGGAAGTGGGGCGTCCCTCAACGGCCGGCCCATCTCGGTCGGCGCCGAGACATCGCTGGCGAACGCGCTCGTTGGCACGGGCTTCGGCTACGCCCCATCGCGACGTGTCGCCCAGGCGGCGGTGATCGCGCGAATTATCCCCAATATCCGCGACATCCGGCGGGGCGGTTCGGCCGCCATCGACCTCTGCCACGTTGCCTGCGGCCGCCTCGATGCCTACTACGAATACGGCCTGAACCCCTGGGACTCCTCGGCCGGCGACCTCATCGTCTGCGAGGCCGGCGGCCTCACGAGCACCTTCACCGGCACCCCCATCCCCCGCGACCTCGACCTCTCGTCGCCCACGCCCGGCTCCATCCTCGCCACGAACCCCACACTCCACGCCCCGCTCCTCGCCCTCCTCGAGGAAGCCGGCGCCCCACTGGGGGAGGCCGCGCCGCCGTCTTAGCGGTTCCGCAGTTGCGGGTCGACGAGGTCGCGAATCGCGTCGCCCAGGAGATTGAAGGCCAGCACGACGATACTCAGCGCGAGTCCCGGGAAAATGGCCATCCATGGGGCGTGTTGGAAGAAGGTTCGTGCGTTGCCCGAGAGGTCGGCGCCCCACGACGGTGTTGGTGGGGGCGTGCCAAGCCCGAGAAAGCTGAGACCTGCTTCCACAAGCACCGCCCCGGGCAGCACCGAGGACACCAATATGACGATCGGCGCCACGAGATTCGGAAGCAGGTGGCGGAACATAATACGAGCGTTGGAGGCCCCGACCGACCGCGCAGAGAGAACGTACGCGTTCTCCTTTTCGCTGAGCACGATCCCCCGGATGACCCGGGACACCCCGGGCATGATCGCGACGCCAACCACGATCATGACGTTACGCACCGACGGACCGACAACGGCAATCATAATGAGCGCGATCACGAGGAACGGGAACGCCATCATGGCGTCGACAAGGCGCTGGACAACAAGGTCGATAGTGCCGCCGAAGTAGGCCGACACGAGGCCGATGAGACTTCCCCCGAACACCCCGATAGAGGTAGCAATCAATCCCACCTGGAGCGAAATGCGCGAGCCATAGACCACACGGCTGAAAATATCGCGCCCGAAGTTGTCGGTGCCAAACCAGTGCGTCGAGTTCGGCGACTGGAGCGATCGTGCATCGATGCTTGCGGGGTCGAAACGGGCGATATAGTCGGCGAAGAGGGCTACCCCTACAAGGGCGATAATGATGACTAGGCTTACCGTGCCCACCGGCTGGAGACGCACCGCCCGCCAGGTGCGCTTGCGAAGGCTCGGCCCGGAGTACGGTTCATAGGTGGCATCCAGCCGGTTGGGGTGGGGAGCTTCCGCCGATGCGTTGCTCGTCATGAATACCGGATCCTTGGGTCGATGTAGGCGTAAGAGACATCAACAAGCAGATTAATTGTGAGAAAGATCGTCGCCAGGAAGAGGACGATGCCCTGAATCATCGGGTAGTCGCGGTTGAAGATGGACCCGATGAACATCAGCCCCACTCCCTGGAGCGTGAAGATCTGCTCGATGATGACTGCCCCTCCGAACAGGCCGGCAACCTGGAGGCCGATGAGCGTGATGACCGGGATCATCGCGTTCCGCAGCATGTGGCGCACCACCACCACACGCTGGCCAAGGCCCTTGGCGTAGGCAGTGCGGATGTAGTCCGATCGGGAGACATCCAGGACAGATGAGCGGGCGATGCGGATGACGCCCGCCGAGGCGCCCACTGCGAGAATCGCCGAGGGCAGCCAGAATTGCTCGAGGTTCCGCACTGGATCCTCCGTCAGGGGAACGCGCCCGCCGAGCGGCGGCAGGTATCCCCACCAGATGGCAGGCAGCAGGATGGCCAGTGTCCCGAGCCAAAAACTCGGGATGGACAGGCCCCCGACGCTGATAAACCGAACGGCATAATCGAAGAGGCTCCCTCTGAAGACTCCGGCGAGGATGCCGGCCGGCACGCCGAACACGACGGTGAAGAAGACGGCGAGGACGAGCATTTCGAGCGTCACCGGCAACCGGTTCTTCAACTCCGTCGTGACGTTCGTTCGCTGGACGACCGACTCGCCGAGGTCACCCTGGAAGACCCCCTGCCAACAGCGCAGGTAGGCCACCGGCAGAGAGTCGTTGAGGCCGTACTTCTCCCTGAACCGCTCGCGGTCTTCTTCGGTTGCCTGCTGTCCGAGGGCCAGAGTGGCCGGGTCGCCTGGTACCACCCGCATGAGCGATGTCACCGCGAACGTGATGAGCAGGATGGTCGGTACCAGTAGCAACAACCGGCGAAGGATGTAATGTCGCATGGACTAGGTGTTCTTGATGAACTCGGTGTATCGCCGGATCTGGAAGCCCCGATACGTCGGGTCGTATCCGCCAAGCCGTGGGTGATGTGACCCGTACCCCATCGGCGAGTAGAAGTTCATCATCGGCGCATAGTCATCGAGGATGAGGCGCTGCGCTTCTTTCACCAAATCGCGGCGACGCTCGCCGTCCATTTCGTTCGCCTGCTCGTCGATCTTCTTCGAGACCGCCTCGTTCTCGTAGTGCCACCACGAGCCTCCCCCGAGGCCCATCTTGTGGTACATGCCCAGCGGGATCTTTGGCGTTTCGTAGGGATTGTGCGTGAACACCGTCGCGTTGAAGTTTCCGGCGAAAAGCTTATTGCTGAGGTAGTCTCCCAGTTCGCTCAGCTTCAGTTCCGCCTTGATGCCCACTTTGTTCAGTTCCGACACCATGATGTTCGCGTGGTCGATGTAGAGTTGGACACCGCCCGAAGTCTCCACGTCCATCGTGAACCCGTTGGGGTATCCGGCGGCCGACAGGAGTTCCTTGGCCTTGTTGTAGTCCGGGCCGATGTATGGGGCGAGGTCGTCCTCGGAGAGAGCCCAGTATTCGAGCCCCGCCGAAAGCGGTCCCATCGGGAACCCGTCGCCGAACCCGAGTTTGTCGACGAACTGCTTTCTATCCACGGCGAGATAGATTGCCTGCCGGACTCGTGGGTCGCTGTAGGGCTTGACGCTTGCATTGAGGCCCAGCGAGCCGTAGTGAAGCGCCGGCAGCGTGTAGTTGACGCGGTTCGAAGGGAGCCCGTCGTAGTCGAGCTTGTTCATCAGCGCCCCGTTGATGTCGAGCTGGTCGTTCTTGTAAGCCTGCAGGAGCGTGCTCATGTCGAGGATGGTGATCCGCTCGCTGGCATCCAGATAGGGCAGGTCTGAGTGGAAGTAGTCCGGGTTCCGAATCAAGCGCTCGCGCTCGCCCTTTACGTAATTCTCGAGGATGTATGGTCCGGCGCCGACTCCCCGGCTGGAGAGATTGCCGAACTGCTCGACTGCTTCGTGCGGCACGATCGCCGACTGGATCCCGCCGAGTTCGATCAGCGACTCCGCGTAGGGCAGCTTCGTGGTCACCTTGAAGGTGTGGTCGTCGATGACCTGCATCTTGTCGACGATGGCCTTGTAGAAGGAGTTGTTTTGCGCCTCCGGAAGGTCGCGGAACCGTTCGAGGCTGTACAACACGTCGTCAGCCGTTACCTCCCGCCCGTTCACCGGGGGCAGGTTCTGATGCTTGAAGCCCTTGTTGAGGGTGAAGACGAACTCCAGGTCGCTCGCCTGTTCGTGAGAGTCCGCCAGCAGCGGGACGAATTCGTTGTCGCGCGTATTGAAGGCCCCCAGGTAGGTGTACATCTGGGCCGCCGTCGTCAGGCCGATAGACACCTCGATGTGGGGGTCGATGCCCAGGACATCCAGGAAGGTGCCAGTGCGGAGCGTTCCACCCCGCTGGGGCGCTTCGTCCTCGCCTCCCGGGGTCGGCGTCCCCCCGCTTTGCTCGTCGTCATCGTCTCCGCAGCCGACGATTCCTAGCGTAGCCATCCCGGCGCCCGCAATGGCAGCCCCGCCGACAAACCGTCGACGACTGATGGCCGCTGTGCGGCTCTTGCGCAGCCAATAACCGTAACTCTGACTCATGTTTCCAATTGCTCCTCGACCCAGACCGGTCCCCGGATTCTTCTCGGCCTGCGGCACGGGCCAACTATAGGGGAGGCGGTGAGGATTGGCGAATCCGGTCGCAGTAGTGCCACATTCTATGACTCGCGGGTTCTCGCCACATCGCCCGCGCTGCCCTGTAACCTGTGGCCTATGACGCTCGCGGAACTGGGGCTGAACGCGGACGACGGGCCCATCATGCTCATCGCGCCGCCGGACGACGTGCTCGCCGAGGCGGGGCGGATGAAGCCGCGGCCCTCGGTCGCCAGCACCCTGCAGGTCGCCGAGCCGACCCGGCGCATCGCCTGGTGGGCCGAACGCCGCCTCCTCAACCCCGGGTCCTTGAGCCGCCTCCGCTGGATGATTCCGATCGCCGGGGGCGAGGCGTGGCTGATCTTCGACCCCGCCGACGACGAACCGCTCACGGTCGAAGAGGTACGCGCCAGCCTGCGTGACACCGGCCTCGCCGTCGGCGACGAGCGGACGCTGTCCTCGGGGGACATCGCTCTCCGGCTGACCGCCACCTGACGCCCGGCCTCAGGCGCCCGGCTTTGCCGCCTCGAAAAGCGCGAACGGGATGCTGAACCCCCACGGCTCGTTTCGCACTTCGAACGCTGCCCGGACACGAGGAGTCGCTTCGGCGACCAGTTCCCGCAGCATCGCCACCTTCGTGGGCGGCGTCTGCATCCGCTTCACCCAGTCGGCCCCGTCGAGCGGGATGCCCCACCGTTCGAGCACTGTCACCCCCTCGAACCCGGCCGCGCGCAGCATCGAAACCCACTCCGATGCCCGCCAGTCGCGGACGTGCGAACCATCCCGCAGCAATTCGACCGCGTTCAGCCACGTGTCGAGCGCGGGATCCTCCGGCGCCACCGTGTCGATGAGCAGCAGGCGACCGCCCGGCCGCAGCACCCGCAACGCCTCTCGGAGCGACTGCTGCGGCGCCGGGTAGTGGTGCGCGCTCAGCCGGTTGGTAACCAGGTCGAAGGAACCATCGGGGAATGGCAGGTTGGCCACGTCGGCCACCTCGAACGTCGCGTTTGTGGCCCCGCGTTCGCGCGCGAGCGCCGTTGCCACCTCGACCATCTCCGGCGTGAGGTCGACCGCGGTGACCGAGGCTGCCCGCGCCGCGACGGCAATCGCCGTGTGCCCGGCGCCATGCCCCATGTCGAGCACGCGCTCCGTCCCCGTGAGCCGCGCGGCCTCCACGAGCGCCCGGAGGTCCGGCCCGCTCGCATGGACGGCGCTCGTCGCATAGGCCGCTGCCGCGGCTCCGAACTGCCGCCGTACGTCCTCGCCGGTTGAGTGTGCCGTCATGGCCTGCTCCTCTTCGCTCAGTCCGCCAATCGTGACGGATCCAACACTGCTCGTCTACGATATGATTCTCATCACTACGATAGCCGGCAGGCATTGATGGAACTGCACCAACTCCGCTACCTCCGCTCCGTCGTCCGGGCGGGCAGCGTCACCCGCGCGGCCGAACTCGAACACGTCGCGCAGCCCTCGGTCAGCAAGCAACTTCGCGCCCTCGAACGCGAGCTCGGGGTGCCGCTCTTCCACCGGGTCGGCCGCCGGGTAGTCCCGACGGAGGCGGCCTACCGCCTCGCCGACTGCGCCAACCGCGTCATCGATGACATCGCCGCGACGACCGCCGCCATCGCCGGGCCGGAGTCGGCGGCCGCGGGGCACCTCCGCCTCTGCGCCACCGAGACCCTCAGCGACCACCTCCTGCCGCCGGCCCTCGCGGCGCTCCGGCAACGCTTCCCACACGTCCACGTCAGCGTCGAGATGCTTGGCACCGACGACGCCGTCGCCCGCCTCCTCGATGACGCTGCCGACCTCGCGCTGGTCGTCCTGCCACTCGCCGATTCGCGTCTCGACATCCATTCGCTGCTTCGGGAGGACGTGCTCATCGCGCTGCCGCCAGGGCACCGCTGGGCCACCCTGCCATCGGTCGCGCTCGACGACGCGCTGCGCGAACCGGACCTGCTGCTTTCGATGCCGGGCCACGGCCTCCGCGCCCAGGTCGAGCGCGAGGCGCAGGCCCGTGGACTCTCCCTCGACTCACCCATCGAACTGCGCAGCCAGCAGGCACTGCTGGCGATGGTGGCTGCGGGCGCCGGCATCACCTTCGCGCCGCGCATGAGCGTCGAACACTCGCGCGATGTCGTGCCGAAGCCGCCCGAGCCCAATCTCACGCGTGAGGTCGGGTGGGTGCGGCGAAAGGGACGCCACCTGCCACCCTCGGCGCCCGTGCTCATCGACCTCCTCACCGCCGGGGCCGCCCTCCAGGGTTGACAGCCGCAACGCTCATCGCCGAACCTGTGCCACCTTCGTGCTCGAAAGCTACTGTCTTGTTGCGCCGAAGCGCCTCGCCTCCGCGATGTCCGCCCGTTTC
>DATBWD010000107.1:0-2789 GCA_036515015.1 Tepidiformaceae bacterium | reverse complement strand
AGCGCTACCGGGCGTGGGAGGACTGCGGTGTGACGACGATGCTCATCGCCTCCCGCCAGCCCGAAGCGCTCGAACTGATGGCCGACATCACCGGCGCCAGCCGCACCGTACCCGCCTGATCGCTAGACGATCTGCCGGCCGGGTTCACTCTCCCATGGGGGCGGAAGCTGGTGGTACCCGCCGCCCGCCGTCCATCCCCCGTCGACGTAGAGGATGTGCCCGGTAATGAACCGCGCGGCATCCGAAGCGAGGAAGACGACCGCGCCCTCAAGGTCCTCGGGCCTCCCGAGCCGTCCCATCGGCGTCCGTGATGTGGCCTGGACCTTCGTCCCCGGCGTCGCCTCGAAGACCTTGTCCATCATCTCCGTCCCCTCGAAGTAGGAGGGGGCGATGGCGTTCACCCGGATGTTCTCCCGTGCGTACTCCAGGGCGAGCACGCGCGTCAGCGCGTCAACCCCGCCCTTCGCCGCGTGGTACGAGGCGGCCCGGAACTCGCTCCCCACGCGCCCGAGGATGGAACTGACATTGATGATGCAGCCCTCGCCTTGCGCCATCATCTGCTTCCCGGCAAGCCTGCACGTGTTCACCGTGGCGATGAGGTCGAGTTCGATGATCGACCGGATCCGCTTCATGCTCGAAAGGTCGTGCCGGAGCCCGGAACGGTCGGTGTACCCGGCGTTGTTCACAAGGATGTCCAGCCGGCCGTACTCGTCGACGACTCGCGCGAAGAGCGCCTCGACCTCCTCCTCGTTGGTGATGTCTGCAGTGAACGCGCTCGCCCGGACGCCGTAGCCTCGGACCATCTCCGCCGTCTGGTCGATCATCTCCTGCCGTCGCGCTGTCACGACGACACTGGAGCCAGCTCGCGCCAGGCCTCGCGCGAACGCCACGCCCAGGCCGCTCGAAGCCCCGGTGACAAGCGCCACCTTGCCGTCGAGATTGAACATCTCGCACAACGAAGAATCCATCCGAAAGCCCCCTAACGAAAGGCCATCGTAAGCCGGAGGCTAGCTGCGGGGAACCTCGTCCCGGAGGCGCGGATAGGGGCGCTCCGGGTTGTCACGCTCGTTCTGGATGATCTGCTCGAGTTCGGCCACGGTCTCCTCGAGTTGACCCTGGCGGTTGACCACCAGGTAGTCGTTGTTGTCGACATCGCCCAGTTCCGCCTCGAGTTCCGCGAGCCGCCGTTCGAACGACTCCGGGTCTTCGCTTCCCCGTTCGCGCAGGCGCGCCCGCAGCGACTCCCGGCTTTCGGCCATCAGGAACACGAAGACCGCACCTTCGATCCGCTCGCGCCAGGTGCGAGCGCCCTGCACGTCCGTGCGAATGATCACGTCGCGGCCCTCGCTCAGCGGGCGGAGCACCTCGTCGCGCTCAAGCCCTTTCCAATCGCCGTACACTTTCGCGTACTCGAGGAAATCCCCCGCGCGGATCTTCGCTTCGAAATCCGCGCAACTAAGGAAGTGGTAGTCATTTCCGTTAACCTCGTCCGGCCGGGGCCGGCGACTGGTGGAACTGGTTGCCCGGTGGATGCCCGTCTTCCTGCGCAGCGCGTCGATCACGCTATCCTTCCCGACCCCGGAAGGCCCATGAAGCACGAGCACGAGCGGCTTGTCGCTCACGGCGCTGTGGCTGCCCCCTCACTGGCGCGTGCCAGGTCTTCGAAGAACGTCGGGTACGAGACCCCCACCGCATCATGCTCGATGCGCGTCTCTCCGTCAGCAAGCGCGCCGGCTACGGCGGCCAGCATGCCGACGCGGTGGTCGCCCCCTGCATCGACTCTTGTGCCGCGCAATTCGGCTGCCGGCCCCTGGACCAGGAATCCATCGGCCTGCGCCCGCAGGCTGGCGCCCATCCGGCCGAGCACCCTCATGACCGCCTCGACACGGTCCGACTCCTTCACCCGCAACTCCGCCGCGTCACGGACGATGGTCTCGCCCTCGGCGAAGCAACCGAGCACGGCCACCAGTGGCAGTTCGTCGATCGCCCGCGGGACGAGAGCGCCTTCGACGTTGGTGCCGGTCAGCCGGGAGGACCGCACGACAATGTCGGCGACGGGTTCGCCTCCGACCGTTCGTTCCTCCTGGATCTCCATGTCGGCGCCCATCGCCCGCATGATGTCGATCAGGCCGGTCCTCGTGGGGTTGGTGCTCACGCTCCGCAGGGTGACTTCTGCGTCGGGATGGCAGGCTGCGAGCACCATCCATGGGGCCGCGCTCGAAATGTCCCCCGGGACCCGTAGCGAAAGCGCCGTAAGTGCCGTCGCCTGGCCCACCGTGACGGTGGTGCCTTGCGTTTTCAGAGGCGCGCCCATCGCGGCGAGCATTCGTTCGGTGTGATCGCGCGTCCGCTGCGGTTCGCGGACTTCCGTCTCGCCTTCGGCGTAGAGCCCGGCCAGCAGGATGGCCGACTTCACCTGGGCGCTCGCAACCGGCGTGTCGTAGCTCATCCCGGTTAGCGATCCGCCCTTGATCACCAGCGGCGCCAGTGTGTCTCCCGTCCGGGCGAAAATGGTGGCGCCCATGCGTCGCAGCGGCGAAATGACGCGCGCCATCGGCCGGCTGCGGAGCGATGCGTCGCCGGTCAGGATGCTGAGCAAGGGACTCCCCGCGAGCATACCCGCGAGCAGCCGCATGGTCGTCCCGCTGTTGCCGCAGTCCAGCACATCGTCGCTCTCGAACAGGCCGTGCAGACCCCGGCCCTGCACCCTGGCGCTGCTGCTCCCCTCGGGCCAGTCGATCTCTATCCCCAGCGCACGCAGACAGCGGGCCGTTGACCGGACGTCTTCG
>DATBWD010000106.1:0-3081 GCA_036515015.1 Tepidiformaceae bacterium | reverse complement strand
ATGCTGGCTGCTGCCTCGCGAAGTCCCTCGCCGTTCTCCGTGGCGGCCTTCTTTCGTCGCCCAGAGGAGTACTATCCCGCTGGGGGAACGAGGAGTAATCATCATGCTTCGGATAACGCTGCTTATCGGGCTTACCCTCCTGGCAATGGTGCCCTTCGCCGCGCTCGCCCAGGGCGTCGACGACGACGACGATTTCACGCTGCAGGTCAACCGCGACTACACACTCCCCGCCGGCGAGTCCGTCGGCGGCCTCGTCGTCGTCAACGGCGATGCCCTCATCGAAGGCACGGTCCGCGACTTCCTGGTCGTCGTTGAGGGGACCGCCGACATCTCCGGCAGCGTGAAGGGACTGACTGTCGTCAACGGCGATGCCATCCTCCGCGACGGCGCCACTGTCACGAACGACGTGCTCCTCGTCCGCTCGACCCTCGACCAGCAGCCTGGCTCCACCGTGGGTGGCGAGATTGAAGAGCGGTCACGCTTTCTCTTTCGCGGCGCATGGCTCGTCTTCGGTCTCATCTTCTGGCTCGGAGCGACCCTCGCCCTGATCGTCGGCGGACTGCTGTTCGCGGCGATTGGCGGCCGCCAACTGCGCGCCTCGACGGCCAACCTCTCCGAACAGCCGGGCCCGAGCATCCTCGCCGCGGTCATCGTGCTCTTCGCGGTCCCGCTCCTCGCCGTGCTCGCCATGGTGACAATCGTGGGCATCCCGCTCGGGATCGGCATCCTCTTGTTCCTGCTTCCGGCCCTGGCGCTGCTTGGCTATCTCGTTGCCGCCGACTGGCTCGGTGGGCTCGTCCTCTCTGGCTTCAAGCGCGATGCCGCCCGCACCAAACGCTATCTCCCGGTGGTGATAGGGGTCCTCATGCTCCAGGCCGTTTCGCTCATCCCCGCTTTCGGTTGGGCTGTCTGGGCACTGGCTGCGCTCTACGGTCTCGGCGGGCTGACGTACCTTGCCTGGCGAACCGCCCGCGGTTACCGGTCGCCGCCGCCCGGTGTCGAAGCGGCGCCCGCCTGATGCTTGCCAGCCGCATGCCCGCTCCGGTAGCTTCCGGTGACACGAGGAAGCACAGGGGGACACCATGACCATCGCAGAATCCAACAGAGTTTCCATCGAAGAAGGCGTCGTCTTCGGCACCGGCGGCGCCCGCGACCTCAAGTGCGATGTCTTCACCCCGCCCGGCAAGCCGAAGGATGCGCCCGCTGTCCTGCTCGTCCACGGCGGCGGCTGGCTCGACGGCGACCGCACTCAGCTTCGCGGCTATGGCATCCTCCTCGGACGCAAGGGCTACGTGTGTGTCGCCAGCGAATATCGGCTCTCGGGCGAATCCCGCTGGCCCGCCCAGATCCACGACGTCAAAGCCGCCATCCGCTGGATGCGCGCCAATGCCGCAGACCTCGGGCTCGACCCTGCCCGTATCGCCGTCTCCGGCAACTCCGCCGGCGGACACCTCTCTCTCATGGCCGGCGCCACGCAGGATGTGTCCGCGTTCGAAGGCGAAGGCGGCAACCTCGGCCATTCGACCGCTGTATCGGCCGTCATCGCCTTCTACCCGCCCGTCCAACTGAAACACCCCGAACAGCCGCTCAGCCAGCCGGTCGAAGCCCTCATGGGTTCCGATGCCACCGCCGAAGCCCTCGATGAAGCCAGCCCCATCACCCACGTGACCCGTGCCTTTCCGCCCACACTCCTCATCCACGGCAGCGACGACGCAATCGTGCCGGTCGAGGCCAGCCTCGGGATGTACCGTGCCCTATCGGCCGCGGGCGTCCCCTCCGAGCTCCACGTCTACGCCGGGCAGCCTCACGCCTTCGATGCCGCCCCCGCTTTCGGCCGCCAGAGCGCCGAGGTCATGGAACTCTTCCTCCAGCGCTACGTCGGCGCGCCCGCCACCACCTCCTGATCGCTTGTCCGGGCGATGGCACGGCTCCGTTCCGCTCCTGCTTGGGCTGTCTATCAGGTCGCCTCTTTTTCGACCAACGCCGTTCTTGGACTCGCCCTCGTAGCGAAGCCCTTTTCCGGCTCCTATAATCGGGAGTTGCGCTGCCCCTGTCCCGGCGCCAGCCCCAGGCCCCACAACCCTAAGGAGTTTTGCGTTCAATGAATCTTCTTCGCCGGATCCTTCGCCCCTCGAACATCGCCTTCGCGCACTGCGACGGCCCATGCGGTGTGTATGACCCGGCAAGCGCCCGCATCGCCGCCGAAGCCGTCCTCTCCATGGCTAAAAAGGCCCTCGCCCTCAGCGGCGACGACCCCGCCACCGTCAACAGCCGCACCCGCTTCATCCTCATCAAGGAACAGCAGGCCGACATCGTGAAGCACGAGCTCGATGTCCTCTGGCACGACTACTTCAAGCCCGAGCACCTCGAAAAGTACCCCGACCTCCACGACACCTTCTGGAAGGGCACCAAACTCGCCTCCCGCTGCAAGCAGGAACTCAGCGCCGAGGCCGGCGAAGAACTCGTCCAGGCCTGCGAGAACGTCCACAACATCTTCTGGGCCACGAAGGGACGCGACATCCCCTTCTACCGCGCCAACCCCTAGCCACCTGCGATGCGTTTCCCGCCCGTGCTGGGCGGGAAACGACCAGCCTCAAACCAACAGTGCTCCGCAGCCTGCCACTCTTCGTCCTGCCCGTGGTCGCGGCGCTCCTCCTTGCCACGAGGCTGCGACGCCGCTTCATCCGCTACGAGATCTCCGGTGAAAGCATGCTCCCCACCCTCAGGCCCGGCGACTTCGTCATCGTCGACAGGCGTCCCCACAAGGACTGGAGGCCGAGTCGCGGCGATATCGTCCTCGCCCGCGACCCCCGCGAACGCGAACGCACCCTCGTGAAGCGCGTTTCTCGCTGCGAGGAGGGCGACGCCTGGCTCCTCGGGGACAACCCCGATAGCAGCACCGACAGTCGCACCTTCGGGGCGCTACCCCGCGAGTACATCCTCGGAGAAGTCCGCTGGCGCTACTGGCCGCTCAACTCCGGCCCGAGGCTGGCCCGCCCTCGCTGACGCTCGCCGTCCTCGGCGAGTTGCTTCAATACGAGCGCGTCGGTCGGGAACGCCAGCACGGGAGGATCGGCGGGG
>DATBWD010000105.1:0-3332 GCA_036515015.1 Tepidiformaceae bacterium | reverse complement strand
CGCCCCATCGCGGCGCGAAGCGACATCGCTACCCCAACACCCCCCGCAGCGCCGCCTCCAGCGACTCCGGCGTGAAGGGCCAGCCGATGACATCCGCGCCGCCGACCGCCACGACCGGGATCTCGTAGACGTAGCGGCGGTGGAGTGCGTCGTCGCTTTCGATGTCGACGGGCTCGATGGCGAACGCCATCCGCCGGGCGAGCGGTTCGAGCATGGCCATCGCGTGGTCGCAGAGGGGGCAGCCCTCGCGCCGGTAGAGGGTGACGACCGGCCGGCCGGCCATCAGGCGCGGGCTGGCTCTCGCTTGCTCGGCGGCGCTTCGTCGTCGCTTGTTTCGCCCCACACGCGTTCGGCGTATTCCGGCGTGATCGGCCCCGGGTACTTCAGGAACACGCCCGCAAGGATGATGCCAAGCCCCACGAGCGCACCGCTGATCAACTGCGGCGCCGGGATGCTGAAGATGTCCCGTTCGTCCATCCGGAAGTACGAAAGGCCGAAGCGCATGATCGCGTAGAGGATGATGTAGCTGCAAAACACCCACCCGGGCGCCCGCAGGAAGCGCCGCGCGACGAACACGAGCAGCAGGAAGATAACGAGGTCGCCGAGCAGTTCGTAGCCGCCCGCCGTCGGGTGCACCGACTTCCCGAGTTCGCCGAGCGTGTTCGGGTGCACGTAGCGCACGGCCCAGGGCAGGTCGCTCGCGGTGCCGTGGTGCTCTCCGTTGATGAGGTCGCCGATGCGGCCGATGCCCTGCCCGAGGACCATCCCCGGCGCCGCGATGTCGAGCGCGATCGCAATCGGCCAACGCCGGAGGAGCGAGTAGATGACGCCCCCAAGGACACCGCCGATGAGCCCGCCGTAGAGCGTCACCCCACCCTCATTGATAGCAAAGACGATGTCGAGCAGGTCGTTGCTGAAGCGGTCCCAGTGTTCGAACACGTAGAAGAGCCGCGCACCGACAATGGCCGACGGTACCGCGACGAGCGCCATCTCCTGGCCAACTTCCGGGGGGATGCCGTCGCGCTTGCCCAGGTATATCCCGACCGATGCCCCGACGATGATGCCGAGGGCGGTGAACAGCCCGTGCCAGCTGAGCACGAACGGGCCGATCTCGGTGAACGTCGGGTCGATGTTGATGTCGATGGCGAGGAACGGGATCAGCGCAAGCAGGTCCATTTCGTGAAATGGTACATGCGTAGCGAACTCGGGAACAGGAAGGCAACTGCTCTCAGGTCAGGAGATGGGAAACAACCCCACTCGACTCCCGAAGGCCTACGCCTTCGGCAGGTACGGCCCGAGCCAGCGCCGGACCTCCTGGTCGTCGAGCGCCTCGGGCGCAGCGGCGACCATCTCGACCGAATGCGCGGGGTCGTGACCGATCCACAACTGCAGGTAGCGCAGGAACGTGATCTCCTTGCCGCGGAACACGAACCGCTCCTCCAGCACGTCGGGGGTGAAGCGGTCGACGGTGCTCCAGAGCCGGGCGCGGTGTCCGGCGGCCTCGCGCAACAGGTCCTCGACGGCCGCGTCGTAGCGTTCGCGGATGCGCGCCTCGTTCCAGTCGTCGATGTTGAACGGCGCGCCGCCCTCGCCTTTCGGGTGCCATGGTTGGCACTCAGCCATGTGTTCGAACCAGTCGTTCACCCAGATGTCGATGGTTGCGAGGTGGGCAACGTAGTCCTTCGCGCGCCAGTGCGAACCTGGCACCAGCGCTTCGAGTTGCGTGGGCGAAAGCGACCGGCAGAACGCCCCGAACCGCGCCCGGTGTTCGTCCGCCTCGCGGACGACGAGTTGAACTGCTGGTTCCATCCTCGAATGCTCCCGGCGAATTTCAGGACGCGGACAGGCGCCCCCGCCATCAACCTAATCGAGAAGCGGCTCGGGGTACATGTCCGGCGTCATGAGGCTGTTGGATCGAACCTGCGCCCCGCGGCCATACAATGGCGGCATGGACGAACGCATTTCGTGGTTCCCGCTTGCCAACCGTGACGACCTCTCGCCCGAAACCGAGGCGCTCTTTCAACAGGTCGAAGAGAAGATCGGCTTCGTGCCGAACGTGTTCCGGGCGTTCGCCTGGCGCGAAGAACGGTTCAAGCGCTGGTACGCCCACTTCGACCACCTGATGCAGCCCTCCCCCGGCCTCGGCAAGGCCGAACGCGAGATGATTTCGGTCGTCGTCTCGATGCAGAACCAGTGCCTCTACTGCCTCACCGCCCACGGCTTCGCAGTCCGCGCGCTCCTCAAGGACCCGGTCAAGGGCGACCGCGTCACGCTCGACTATCGCCGCGCGGGCCTTTCCGAAAAGCACATGCTCATGCTCGATTACGCCGTCAAGCTCACGCTCGACCCCGTGACGGCGACCGAAGAGGACCTCGACGAACTGCGCGCGCAGGGCTTTTCCGAAGAAGACGTCTGGGACATCGCGGAAATCGCGGCGATGTTCAACTTCACGAACCGGATGATGTCGGCCGCCGGCGTGCTGCCAAACCCGGAATATCACGGGATGGCGCGCTAACCGCTTGCATGCCATCGCAATGCCCCACACACGGGGGTTGATCGAGAACGTCAGACCGCCGCGCTAGGGTGAAGGTCACCCCATTGCGCCGGATTCGGCGCGAAAAGAGGACGGCCATGACAGACCCCCACAGCGCCTCGCTCATGAGAGATCTCGAAACGGGAGTGCTCGTCTACACGCGCGACGGCGAGGAACTCGGCCGTATTTCCGAATTGACGCCGACGCACTTCAAGATCGACGCCCCCATGAAGCGCGACTACTGGCTCGCCGCGAGCGACCTCTTCGCCTGCGACAGCGGTGTCGCCCGGGTCGATTTCGATGCGCGCGACCTCGAACTGCACCGGTTCGAGAACCCGGAACCCGGTGCGCATTCCCCGTCGCCGATGATGGATGCGGCCACCGAGACCTTCGAATCGGAAGCAGAGCAGGAGCACCGCCGGGAGCAGATGGAGCACCCCTACGACCAGAACTGACGGGGGGCGATTGACGATTGTCGATTGACGATTGTCGATTGGCCCGCCCCCGGTGCTGAGCCCCGCCCCCTGTCACCGCCCCGGTGCTGAGTGCTGAGTCCCAGCCGGTCCCCCGCCCCGGGTGCTGAGTGCTGAGCCCCGCCCCCTGTCACCGCCCCGGTTCTGAGTGCTGAGCCCCGCCCGGTCCCCCACCCCGGTGCTGAGTGCTGAGTCCCCGCCCGGGTTCCCCGCCACCTGTCCCCTGTCACCTGTCACCTGTCACCTCGCTCTCGCCTCTTGCCCCACGGGTCTACACTGAGATCGGACCCTCAGGCGCAGCAATCGCGCCGGCGGCCGCCCGCCCC
>DATBWD010000104.1:0-5758 GCA_036515015.1 Tepidiformaceae bacterium | reverse complement strand
GCCAGCTTGCTGTTGCCTTCGAGGAGTTCGTCGCGTTCGACCAGCGAAGGCAAGTAGGCCACGTAGGCGAGGTCGAAGAAGATCTCCAGCGTCCCCGCGAGGAAGGCGACCGCCAGGAGGTGTTCCATCTGCAGGAAGTCGAAGACCGCCGCGACGATGACCGTCCCGAGGAGCGCGGCCCGCCCCAGGTTCGCGACGATGAGCACCGGCCGCCGGGGCAGCCGGTCGACCCACACCCCGGCGACGAGGCCGAAGAGGAGGGCCGGTGCGGTGCCGGCGGCGGCGAGGACGGCCATCTCCATGACCGAGGCGTCGAGCAGGAAGATGGCCGCGAACGGCAGCGCCCCCAGGCCCGTCCCGAACAGCGAGATCGTCTGGCCGGACCAGAGCTTGAGGAAGTCGCCATGCCGCCAGAGGCCGCGTTGCATCGCGCGAGCGTAGCGACACGGCGCAGTTCAGGCGAGGGGCCTCAGGGCGGGGACTTGCGGTCACTCCGCCGCGTCGAAGTAGAGGTCGTTCTTCAGGAACATGTTCGGGTCGGCACGGACCCACTTCGGGGTGGCGTCCACGGCGATTTCGAAGTACACCCAGCCGCGCTGCCGGGCGCCCGGCGTGAGGTTGTAGAAGACCTCGAGGTCTTCGCCCGCGGCGCCGGTGATGATTGCCCGGTCGTGTTCGAAGTCCTGGGAGTCGCGCAGCTTCCAGTCGAGCGAGGTGACTTCCTTCGTGCCGACATTCTCGACTTCGACTTCGATCCCCCACCACTTCTTGCCTTCGGACGGTTGCAGGAAGGAATTCGTGCTCGGGACGTTGTCGACGACCTGGAGGATCGTCACCTTTGTCCGGTTGCCGCCGTTACCTTCGGGCGCAATCTCGCCGACGCTGCCGGCGGCGAGCGCCACGTGCACATCGCCCTTGTTCGTCCCCACCACGCCGGGCTGGCCGGCGGGGCTACCGCCGTCATCGCCTCCACCGGCGGCGGCCGCGATGATCACTATGAGGATGCCGAGCGCGACGAACGCTCCGATGATGCCGAGGCAGCCGAAGAAGCCGAACTTGAAGAAGCCCTTCGCGGAGGAACCGCCTTCCTTTGCCGGGGCACCCGGAGCGTTGAGGACGGCGGCCCGCCGTGATTCGTGTTCGGCGTCGGTGAGGACGCCCCGGGCGCGGAGCCGGTCTATCTCCTTGAGCTGATCTTCGAGCGAACGATTTTTGGCCATGGACTCTCCACCTCCATCTGGTTGGGAGGTGGACTATCGCTCACGCCCGGGACATCTCCTGTCGCGGGCCGCAACGGGGGGCGGCTACCTGTGTTGGCCGGCCGGGGCGAGGCCGCCGAGGAGGATCGTCGCGTCGTCAGTCGCGCGGGCCCAGCGGGCGAGGAGTTCGTCGGCGGTGCGTTGCAGGTCGCGTGGCCCGAACACGCCCTCGAGCAATTCCTCGGGGGGCCTTGCCCGGCGGCTGACCCCGTCGGTGTAGAGCATGAGCAGCCAGCGCTCCGGGAGGTCGTGTTCGAAGGTGCGAATGGTGGGCGTGGCCGCGCCGAGGATGCCCCGCAGGGGCACGACGCCCTCCACCCGGTGGGGACTGATGATGCGCCCCTCGACGTTGCCGATACCGGCGAACGTCAGCTTCTTGAAGTCGTCCTCGAAGCGCACGAGCGAGACGACCGCGCCACGGCTGCCATACAGCGCCTGGTGGCAGCGGCGCAGTATGTCCGCCAGCGGGCGGTTGCGCAGTTCGCCGATAGCTTCGAGGGCGATGGCGGCCGCCGTCGCGGCTGTCGCACCGTGGCCCACGCCGTCGACCACCGCGAGCAACGGCCCGTTCGTCGTAGCGAGGACCAGCCCACCGTCGCCGTTTTCGCTGAAACCGGGGTGGGGGCGCGAAGCGAGCCCATAAACGAACGTGCGCTTCTGCTTCCACTTCTTGCCCGCGACGCGGGTGCCTTCGGGGGAGGACGTGATTTCGAAGTGGTCGAGCAGGCGCCGAGCGCCGGCCAGGCCGCGCCCGAGGCCACCTGCCGTGGAATGGCCCCCGCCCACCGCTCGGGCGATGTCGCGGATGCCGGGACCGGTATCGGTGGCCACCACTTCGGCCCAGGCGTCGTCAGCGCCGTTGGCGCGCAGGATGAGCGTCCCGCCGCCGGGAGCGTGGCGGACGATGTTGGAGCTGAGTTCGATGACCGCGAGCGTGAACTCTTCGGTTGCTGTCGGCCCGAGGCCAGCTTCCCTGGCCAGTCGCCGAGCGTCCCGGCGAGCCGATTCTGTGTCTGCTCGCGAGCGAATTGCGCGCGAAACTTCGGTCACTAAGCCTTCCACTTCCGGACGGTGACAGTCGTTCCCCGGCCGAGCGCGCTTTCGATGTGGGTCTCATCCATGAGCCGCCGCGTACCAGGGAGCCCCAGTCCCATCCCCTGCCCCGTCGTATAGCCGTCCCGGAGTACCAGTTCGATGTCTTCGATCCCCGGCCCCTCGTCGCTGACTTCGATTTCGAGGCCTTTGCGTCCTTCGGGCGACTTCACTTCGCGGATGGTCACTTCGCCGCGACCGCCGGTCGCGTAGCGGACCACGTTGCGTGTGAGTTCGGAAACGGCGGTGGCGATGCGGCTCGCGTCGATGGCGCCGAAGCCGAGTTCCTGCGCCCACGAACGCGCCACCTGCCGTGCGAGTACGATGTCTCGCTCACCGGCAATGGGAAGGTGGCGCTCCGTGTTGCTCATAGACGGTGGTTTGTGCTTCGGGCTAGCAGGTCGAGGCCCCTCTCGACCGTAAGCGCGGTCTGGATGCGACGAAGCTCCAGGCCAAGTTCCACGAGCGTGATGGCCACGGCCGGTTGCATGCCGACGACGACCGCACGCGCGCCGAGCAGCCGCACCCCGACGGCGAGGTCGTTCAACGTCCGCCCGAGGAATGAGTCGATGACGTGGACGAGCGAGAGGTCGATGAGGACTCCGTTCACCGGAGTGCGTTCGAGTTGTTGCGTCAACGCAGCCTGGAGGTCCAGCGCGTCCTCGTCCCCGAGGTCTTCCTGCACGGAGACGATCAAGGTGTCGCGCACCTTGATGATTGCGCTCGTCAGCATCAGCCTTCTGTCCCGTCTACCGCCCTGGTGGTCTTGCTTGTGACCTCGAGGCCCAGTTTCTGGAAAGCAAGTTCGAGGCCTTTGGCCATCGTGATCCGCGTCGTCACGCCCTGGAGGTCGAGGCCAAGCTGGACGAGCGTCATGGCCGTCCGCGAGCCGAGGCCCACGAGCAGCACTTCGGCGCCAAGCAGGCGGGCAGCGGAGACGGTTTCGAGCAGGTGCCGGGCAACCGCCGTGTCGACCACCGGCACGCCGGTGATGTCGAGGATGACGATCTCCGACCCGGTTTCGACGATCCGCTCGAGCAGGCGCTCGTTCATGTTCTGGGCGCGAGCGGTATCGAGGCTCCCGATGAGCGGCAGCGCGAGCACACCTTCCCAGACCTGGATGACAGGTGTTTCGAGTTCGGCGATGGTCGCCCGCTGCTGCTCGATCGTCGGCGTGTCGTTTTCGTTCACTTGGGTTCCTCTCCGGCTTCGATAGCATGGAGGGCCTGTTCAGCCCGCCACACCGGGAAATGTACGCGGAACGTGCTGCCCTGTCCCGGGGTGCTCTCGACATCGAGGGTGGCGTGGTGCGCTTCGAGGAGCCGCTGGGCGATGACGAGCCCCATCCCAAGGCCGGAGGGCGAAAGCTTGCGGGAATCCGGGCCGCGGTAGAACTTTTCGAAGATCCGGGCCTTCACTTCGCCCGAAATCCCGATGCCGGTGTCGGAAACTTCGAAGACGGCCTCGTCGCCGTCCTCGTGGCAGCGGAGCGTCACCCGGCCGCCGCGCGGCGTGTAGCGGATGGCGTTCGAAAGCAGGTTGGCGAAGACGGTGAGGAGGGCGTCGGGGTTGCCTTCGACGAAGATCTTGCCGTCGTCGAAGTGTTCTTCGAGCGTGAGCGACTGTTCGTGGGCCGATGGCGCCGCCCAGCGGGCCGCCTTCTTCAGCACCTCGAGCAGGTTTATCGGCTCCATCTCAACATCGGGCGGGATGTCCTGGCTCGCGCTGACCAGCTGGCCGGTCAGGTAGGAAAGACGGTCGAGGGCGCTGCTGGCCTCGCCGAGGAGCGGTGGCACCTCGAGCGCGTGGCCGGTCCGGAGCATCTGGTCCGCGACCGACACGTTGCCCCTGGCGATGGTGATCGGCGTGCTCAGTTCGTGGGCGATGGTGGCGAGGATTTCGACCTTTTCTTCACGGGCGCGTTCGGCGTCCTCGGCGCGCTGGCGTTCGAAGGCGAGTCGCATTTCGGCCGTGCGCATGGCCTCGTCGAGCTTGAGGTCCAGGTACTCGCGGTACCTCGCGCCGTAGATGATCATGACTTCGAGCAGGAACTGGTGCGCGTCGGCCATGGCTCGCACGCGGCTCACCGAGGGAAGGTCGTCGGATGCGAGCAGGCGCTGCACGGCATCGAAGTGGCAGGCCACGATCTCGTCGGGCCCGGTGCCGGCGCGGATGAAGTCCTCGCTCAGGATGCTTGCCTGGTAGAGCGCTTCTTCTTCGTGGGTGGTGCAGTAATCAAGGAGAATGGCCCCGTAACGGACCTCTGGTGATTCTGTTCCCGCTGATTCAACCGCCATCGTCTCTACCCCATCGAAATTCAGCGCAAGGAGACCTTAAACCGCCTGTGGCGGCCCGAATATCGAGTTCCTGCACATAAGAGATACAGGATCATTTCGGATCTATCAATCATTTAGTGGGTCTTGAGCATGACACGTTCTTCCCATAACAGGGGCGCATGCTCGTGGCTCATCCCCGGGTATTGGGGCCCCGGCCGACGAGGAGCGAAGCCGGCCGGGGCGCGTCCCACGGGGCGGGGATGTTCTCTTTAGAAGATGAGGATAAGGAGAACAACGATCAGGAGAACGACGAGCAGTCCGCCGCCACCCCAGGCGTACCCGTGCCCGTCTTCGTCTTCGTTGATAAGCCTGCTGCGCAGGTCTTCGATGAACTTCGTCATGGTAAGTGGCCTCCTTTTCAGGCTGCCTCGAACGTACCTCAGCCTCCGCGCGGGTCGCGTAATCGCCAGCCACATCCGAATTGCGATTCGATAAACAGGACGACGAAGTTATGTGGAGTTATCAACACGTGATGGAACGCGGTATCAGCCGATGCGTTCCACCGAGCCGGCCCGTTGGTAGAGGCGCGGGAGCCGCGATTGCAGCGATGCGAGCACGTCCCAGCTAATCGTCCCGGCGAGCTGGGCGACGTCGTCGGCGGTGATGCGCTCGCCGCCTTGCTCGCCGATGAGCACTGCCTCGTCGCCTTCGGCGCCGCCGTCGAGGTCCGTCACGTCGACCATGAACTGGTCCATCGCGACACGGCCCACGATCGGGCAGCGGTGCCCATGGATGAGCACCGCGCCCGCGTTCCCGAGCGAGCGGCGCCAGCCATCGGCATAGCCCACCGGGACGAGTGCGACGCGCGAGGGTCTCCCGGCGCGCCAGGTCAGGCCATAGCTGACGCCGTCGCCGGGGGGTACATCCGAGACGCGCGCCAGGCGTGCCTTGAGCGAGAGCACCGGCCGGACGCCGGGTCCGGTCGAGTTCGGCGGGAGCACCCCGTGGAGCGACAGGCCAAGCCGCACGCCCTCCCAGCGGAACGCCCCGCGCCGGATGGCCGTCGCGGAGTTGGCGACGTGGCGGAAGGGGATCCACGGCAGGCGCTCCACAGCCTCCTCGAAGCGGGCG
>DATBWD010000103.1:0-3160 GCA_036515015.1 Tepidiformaceae bacterium | reverse complement strand
GCCGGCGCACGGCGGTAGTCTGCATCGAATGACATCGGATGAGCAGCAGGCCGCCCTCGAACATGTCGGCAAGGCATGGGACTGGTTTTCGGGGATGGTGGGGATTTCGGCCACGAACCTCGGTATCGAACTCGGTCTGTTCGACTATCTCCAGGAACACGCCCCCCTCACGCCACGTGACCTGGCCTCGCGGCTGTCCTTGCAGGAGCGGCCGGTCGAGACCTGGGCGAAGACCCTTGTCCACTACGGGCTACTCATTGTCGAGGACAACGACAGGATCAGCATGGCGCCCGGTGTCGAACTGATGGTCTGCGAGCCGAGGACACTGCTGAACCTGGCTCCGTCGTTCGCGTACCATGCCCGTTTCCTTGCCCGCGACCTCCTTGACCTGGACAAGTTCTTCGAGGACGGCCGGGCTGTGTCGCCCTCTCGCCATGGGCCTGCCCTCACGCGGAATGTGGCGGACCAAACGGCTGCCATGCACGAAATCTTCGTCGCGGGCATCCTGCCGGACCTACCCGAGATCGACGTCCTCCTCGTGGAGGGAGCCGAGGTCCTGGACGCCGGTGGCGGGACCGGGCACCTGGGGCTCCTGCTCTGTGAGAACTACCCCGCCGTGCGCTACACCGGCGTGGATTTGGACGAAGCCGCAATCGTCGACGGACGGCGCGACGCCGTGGCCGCCGGGCTACAAGAGCGGGTGTCGCTTCTGGCCCAACCTGTCACCGCGTCGCCCGGAGCGTCCTTCGACGTGGCTCTGCTCTTCCTCTCGCTCCACGAAATTGCCATGGAGGAACGAGTCACGGCCCTGTCGGCCGTCCGGGAGTCGCTCAAGCCCGGGGGCTGGTTGCTTGTCTTCGACGAGACGTACCCGGAAACCCTGTCCGAAGCGGCAAACAGGCAGGCGCGCATGGGCCTCCACTTCGAATACACCGAGATGCTCTGGGGCAGCCGCGTGCCTACCCGCAGGGAACTCGCGACCCTGCTCACCGACGCAGGCTTTGCCCATGTCGAGCGGCGGTCTGTGCTCGAAGGCAGCTTCGACGTCGTCCTTGCGAGGGTCGAATGACCGAGGGGGGACAGCGTGGCCTCGAAGGGGAACTGCTCGTCGAGTGCGCGGCGTGGATCTGGGAACAACTCCAGGAGGAGGGCTTCTTTCTGGCCGGCGAACTGGTCGAACTGGTCCTGACCACGGAACGAGACATGGGCATCCAGGGTGAGCGGCTGCAGTTCATCGCCGAAGCGCTGGAGCTGGAGTTTGAGGCACGGGGCGTTGTCGGCAATCCCTACCCGGTCAACGTCGCGCTCATTCTGGCCGTGCTCAGCTGGGAGGACGAGTTCCTCGGCTATGCCGGCATCCCCCGCGCCGAAAGTTAGGGCCGGTCGTGCGACGGTGGGGCGTGGCTTACAGGCCGCCGTCCAGGGAGCACACCACCCGGCGATCGTCATGTATCCGTAAGCCGTTCGTCCGGCGGGTTTCGTTGACGGATCGTTACCGGCTGGCCGATAGTGGCGACAGTTGCCCGGCAGGAGGTGCCCGCGAAAGTAGTCGAACGAACCGGAGAGTGCAACGAAAAGCGCCAGGTCCGCTATCGCGGATGACGAGGCGGGGGCAGTATCGAACAACTCGGCGGATGGCCCCCCGGCAGGCACAGCCGTTAGCGCGCACACAAACCAGCATGGGTGACCGGCTGACAAAGGTGCGGCACGTGCCAGGGGAAGACGCGCTCCCCTTCCCGCTCTCCCTGACGAAACGACCTGCCAGCCATGCTGGCGCGCCGGCGTGCGCCATCCCCGCAACCGGCACAGCGAAGGGAGCAACAATCTTGTGCGGAATCGTCGGTTATGCCGGCACGAGACCGGCAGCGCCTATCATCCTCCAGGCACTCCACGACCTGGAGTACCGCGGCTATGACTCGGCCGGCATCGCCCTGCTCGGCTGCGAAGGCGGAGGCGAGAACGGCCTCGTCATCACCAAGCGCCAGGGCAAGATAGTCAACCTCGAGCAAGCGCTCTCCACGAATGGCGAGGTGGCATCGACCACGGGCATCGGCCATACACGGTGGGCGACGCATGGCAAGCCGAGCGACGTCAATGCCCACCCCCATCTCAGCTGCAATGGCGAGGTGGTGGTCATCCACAACGGCATCGTCGAGAACTACGCCGAACTTCGAAGGGAGCTCTCCCTTGCCGGCCACCGCTTCGAAAGCGAGACCGACACGGAGACCGTGGCCCACCTGATGGAGGTCGAGATGGCGGGCGGGGCCGGCCTGCTCGACGCGCTGCGCCTGACCGCCAGGCGGTTGCGCGGGTCCCAGGCGATAGTCGCCATGTCCCCCGCGGAGCCGGGCGTCATCGCCGCCGCCCGAATCGGGAACGCCGGTGGCGTGGTGATCGGCTATGGCGACGGTGAAATGATGATCGCCAGCGACATCGCCGCGGTACTGCCCCACACTCACCGGATGGCGTTCCTGGCCGACGGCCAACTCGCACGCATCGACCAGGGCGGAGCCAGCTACATCGACCTCGAGGGCGGCGCCGCCGAGATCGATGTACGCGACATCCCGATCGACCCGATGAGCGCGCTCAAGGGCCAGTACCAGCACTTCATGCTCAAGGAAATCATGGAGCAGCCGGAGGCGCTCTCCGACACCATCCGCAGCCTGGTGACCCTGGAGCCCCCCGAGGTGCACCTGGAACACCTCGGCGAACTCGGCGACCGGCTTACTTCGGTCAGGCGCGTCGTATTGCTGGGGATGGGGACGAGCCTGCATGCGGCGATGATCGGCCGTCACTTCATCGAGCACCTCGCCGGCCTGCCAGCCGAGACGGACAACGCGAGCGAGTTCCGCTATCGCGACCCGGTCATCGAGCCCGACACACTCGTCGTCTCCGTCAGCCAATCCGGGGAGACGGTCGACGTACTCGAAGCGATGGCGGTCGCGCGCGAGGCCGGAGCCATGCAGATCACCGTCTGCAACACGGAGGGGGCACAGACGACGCGCGTGGCCGGCGGCACCGTCTACACGCGGGCAGGCCTCGAGCGTGGCGTGGCGAGCACCAAGTGCTTCACCACCGCCATCGTCGCGCTCTATGCGCTCGCACTACGCCTGGGAGAGGCGCGCGGGCACCTCGGCCGCGAGGATCTGCAGCAGCGAGT
>DATBWD010000102.1:0-4983 GCA_036515015.1 Tepidiformaceae bacterium | reverse complement strand
GGAAGACTTCGTAGTCCATCGAGAGGCCGAAGAGGATGGCGAAGAGCATCATCGGCAAGAAGACTTCGATGGGGCCTTCACCAACACCGATCAGCCCTCCGAGCCACCCCCACTGGAAGACGGCGACGATGACACCGTAAGCGGCACCGATGGAGAGGAGGTTGACGATGGCAGCCTTCAGGGGGATGAGGATCGACCGGAACACGACCATCAGGAGCAGGAAGCTGAGGCCGATCACGCCTCCGAAGAGGTAGGGCATGCGCCCGGTGATGCGGTCGCCGACATCGATGCCGGAGGCCGTCCGCCCGCCAACGTAGAACTCGACGGGCGTACCTTCGAGGGCCGCCGGCAGTACCTCGTCGCGGAGTTCCTTCACGAGGCGATCGGTGGACTCATCCTGCGGGGAAGTGGTGGGGATGATGGTGAAAACGGCGGTGTTGCCCTCCGGGTTGACCATGGGCGGAGTGACATAGACAACCCCGGTCGTGGCCGAGATGCGGGCGCCGATCGCTTCGAGTGTTTCGGCGCCGCCGGCTGAAATGTCGGCGACACCGAGGAGGGGGCCGTTATAGCCGGGGCCGAACCCCTTGGCCAGGAGGTCATAGGCGCGGCGGGAGTGGAAATCCTCGCTGCTGTTCCCGGCGTCCGTGAAGCCGAGGCGCATGGAGAGCACCGGGGCAGCGAGGATCAGGAGGAGGGCGGTGGCGCCGAAGAAGTAGGGCAAGGGCCGGCGCTGGATGGCATTGCTCAGGCGGTACCAGCCGCTGCTCGTGTCGACGCCTTCAGTGCTGTGAAGGAAGGGGACCTTGAGACGGTCCACGCTGGCACCGGCGATCGAAAGGAGCGCGGGCATGAGTGTGAGCGCGACGAGGACGGCGAGGATCACGACGATGGCCCCGGCTGTCCCGAGGGCCGCCACGAACGGCAGGCCCATGGCGTAGAGCCCGAGGAAGGAGATGGCCACCACGAGGCCGGCGAAGATGACGGCCCGCCCGGATGTGGTCAGGGCGAGGACGATGGAGTCTTCGACGTTCTTGCCCGAGTGGAGGCCTTCGCGGTAGCGGGTGACCACGAGGAGGCTGTAGTCGATGCCGACGCCGATGCCGATCATGGCGGCGAATTGGGGGCTGAAGTCGGGGAAGTCGAAGACGCGGGCGGAAAGGGTGATGACGGCAAAGCCGCAGCCAAGGCCAAAGATGGCCGCGCCGATGGGCAGGCCCATGGCGATGACGGAGCCGAAGGCGATGAGGAGGATGACGACGGCGGCCATCAGTCCGATGGCTTCCGAGCCGAAGTGCTGCTCTTCCGAGAACTGGACGATTTCGCCGCCGACCTCGACTCGGAGGCCGTCGCCGTTGGCCGCGTCGGCGAGGGTAACCATTCGGGTGATGTCGTCGAGGTTCGAGTCGCCGACGATTTTTTCGAACTGGACTTCGGCGCGGGCGATGGTGCCGTCGCGGGAGATGGCTCCGGGTTCTTCATAGGGATTGGCGACGGCGACGACCTCGCCGATGGCACTCACTTCGGCAAGGAGCGCATCGACCCGCTGACGGATAGCCGGATCCTGGACGCCCTGCTCTGCTTCGAAGACAAGCGTGGCGCGGTCGCCGGCCCGGGCGGGGAAGCGCTCCTCGAGGAGGTCATAGGCTGCCTGTGCTTCAGATCCGGGGAGCCGGAAGTTGTTCGACATGGTGCCGCCCCAGAGCGACGAACTCACGAGAGCGGTGGCGAGGATGAGGACCCAGGCGGCGAGGAGCCACCACTTATGGCGATGGGAGAACCGCGCCCAGCGATCGAGCAAAGCGCGGCCCGGGGCAGGTGAACGACCAATAGACAAGATGGCTCCTTGAAGGCGGGCTCGTCCCCCAGACGGACCGCGTACTCATTGAGGATGGAACAGTGTGAGCGCCGGGGCAACACGGCCGGGGTTACGGCCAGGGGGAATGCCGCCCGAAGGTTTAGACCGGTTTTACCCGGCGCCAGTCATTCGACTTCCCTGAGCATTCGCTCGACTTCGCCGAGGCGCTGGCGGATCTCGGTAAGCTCCGAGGCCGAGCGTTCGAGCGTGTCTGCAAGGCGCGACTGATAGGTCGCGAGGTCGTTGGTGAGGTTGCGGAAGGCCTCTTCGCGGGCGATGGACATCTTCGCGCGGTTGGTCGCGAACACCTGCCAGATGATGAGGCCGACGGTGCCGGCGACAGCGGCGAAGAAGCCAACCAGGAAGATGGCGAGCGGCCACGTAAAGTCCTCGTCGCCGCGGGGTTGGAAGAGGACCTGGGCAAGGACAAGGGGGTCCACAGATCATTCTCCTTTCGGGGTGGTGTCGTCGGGGATGGAGAGCGTTTCGACCATCGCCGCGAGGCGAGCGGGGTCGATTTCGATCAGGAATGGAGCGACTTCGAAGTACTTCATGGCCTTGCCATCGGCTGAAAGTTCGAGGTGGCCGGTGACGAGGCCGGCGCCTTCGAGACGCTGGAGGTGCATGTGGAGGAGCGGGCGGCTCATGCCGACGTCACGCGCGAGCTGGCTGACGTACTGGCGGCCGCCGACGAGGCGGGCGAGGATCCGCAGCCGAAGGGGATTCGCCAACGCTGAGAGCGCGGCGAGGAGTTGATCGCCGTTGAGTTGGGGCCATGGAATAAGTTCTCCGTCTTTCACGTGTCAGGTTATTCTGACATGTGTAGCGCCTGCCTGTCAACAGGCGAAGCGGCAAGTCGCCTTTTCTTTTCGACGTGGCTCGAGATGGCGAAAGGCGCGAAGACGGTGGCCAGGCAAGGGTCGGCCTTAACCGGCCCATACAGAAGATTGATATAATCTTCTGCAATTCCGAGTTGGCGTTATCGCTTCGCTGGAATTGGCCCCGGCACCGTGCCCGGCCGTGGCACGGCACTCTCCTCTTTGGAGTACTGGATTCGTGGAAGACCCCAAGATAGTCGCCGATCGCATCATCAAGAACGTCGAGAAGGTGATCATCGGTAAGGAACGGGAGCTGCAGCTGGCCGTCACCGCACTGATGTGCGGCGGGCACATGCTCATCGAAGACGTACCGGGGGTTGGCAAGACGATGCTCGCCCGGGCCATCGCGGCGTCGACCGGGTGCACGTTCCGGCGCATCCAGTTCACGCCGGACCTTTTGCCGAGCGACGTTACGGGCGTTTCGATTTACAACCAGAAGGAAGGCGACTTCGAGTTCCGGCCGGGGCCGATCGTGGCCCAGGTGGTACTCGCCGACGAGGTGAACCGGGCGACGCCGAAGACGCAGTCGGCGTTGCTGGAGGCGATGGAAGAGCGGCAGGTGACGGTCGACGGGGTCACGCACATGATGCCGGCGCCGTTCATGGTGATGGCGACGCAGAACCCGATCGAATACGAGGGGACATTCCCGCTGCCGGAAGCTCAGCTGGACCGGTTCCTGATCCGGGTACACCTCGGTTACCCGAGCCCGACCGACGAAGTGCTGGTGATGGAGCGGCAGCAGTTGACGCACCCGGTCGAGACGATAGAGCAGGTAACGGACGCGAACGAGATCCTGCAACTGCAGAAGGCCGTGAAGGAGATCTACGTCGACCCGCTGATCAAGCAGTACATCGTGGCGCTCTCGAACGCGACGCGGGAGCACGAGTCGGTGTACCTGGGGGCGAGCCCGCGAGGATCGCTGGCACTGTTCAGGACGTCGCAGGCGCGGGCACTGCTCGCGAGCCGGGATTTCGTGACCCCGGACGACGTGAAGGACCTGGCGCTCGTCACGCTTGGGCACCGGATCATCATGAGTCCAGGTGCGAAGGTGAAGGGCACGACCGTGGCCGACGTGGTGGCGGCCTGCCTGGGCCGGGTGCCTGTCCCCGGCGCCAGAGCCCGAGTCTGAGCCAGCCCGATGCGAAAGGCGATTGGCGTAGCGTTCGATCCCGAGCACCGAAGTTTGACGCTGCTCATCGCCATCCTGTTGCTTTCGGTGTTCGTGGCGACGGGCACGGGATTCTGGCTGCTGTTCCGCCTCGTGTACGTCATCGCGCTGATCGTGCCGCTCTCGTGGCTGATGTCGTGGTACAACACCCGGAACCTGGAAGTGCACGCCGAGCGGCGGACGGAACGCGCGCAGGTTGGGCAGGTGGCGGAGGAAGTCATCGAGGTGCACAACCGCGGGTTCCTGCCCAAGCTCTGGCTTGAAGTCGAGGACCCGAGCGACCTGCCCGGGCATCGTTCTCGCCGGGTGGTCGTCATCCCGCCCCGGCATTTCCGAAGCTGGATTGTCCAGACACC
This sequence comes from Tepidiformaceae bacterium, assembly GCA_036515015.1. Classification (GTDB taxonomy): domain Bacteria; phylum Chloroflexota; class Dehalococcoidia; order Tepidiformales; family Tepidiformaceae; genus DATBWD01. Next base: position 723 of record DATBWD010000102.1, on the reverse strand, counting down.
GCTGAGGCGGCGGGGGCTCTTCGACTGGGGCCCCGTGCGCGTGGTGAGCACCGACCCGTTTGGGCTGTTCAAGCGCGTTCGCCTGTTCGGGGGTGAGCAGCAGATCCTCGTTTACCCACCCGTGCAGGAACTGCCGCACTTCCAGGCGCCGCCGGCCAACCTGCCGGGAGAGGGGCGATTCCGCCGGAGGACGCACTACGTGACGCCGAACGCGAGCGGCGTGCGGGAATGGGCGCCGGGTGACGCGTTCAATCGAATCCACTGGCGCAGCACCGCGCGCACCGGCGAACTGATGGTGAAGACGTTCGAACTCGACCCTGCGAGCGACATCTGGGTGATCGTCGACATGGAGCGGCGGGTACATGCGGGGAGCGGCGACGAAAGCACCGAGGAATACGGGGTCCGGGCGGCGGCAAGCCTTGCGCGGCACTACCTCGTGCAGAACCGGTCGGTCGGGTTCATGGCATTCGACCACGACCTGAGGCTGATGGAGCCGGAGCGCGGGCAGCAGCAGATGACGCGAATTTTGGAGTCGCTGGCGACGGTGAGCGCGAGCGGCGATGCGCCGCTGGGGAACTTGCTGCTGGAAGAGCAACGGCGGTTCGGGCGGCACACCTCGCTGATCGTGGTGACATCCTCCACGGACGACCAGTGGCTGACGGCGTTGCAATCGCTGGTTCAGCGGGGTGTTCGGGCGGCGGTGGTGCTCGTCGATCCGAGTAC